>CAUTVA010000005.1:0-29479 GCA_963541875.1 uncultured Candidatus Saccharibacteria bacterium | reverse complement strand
TTCCACATGCGCCAATTGCTGCACCGAGTCCGTAACCACCGGCATTTTCTTCCTGTCGGCAATAGTTAGTATCGCCCATTCTGCGGATTCCCTCAACGACAGGCTTTGCAGATCCGTCACCTATAATATAAGCTGCTTTAACTGCAGGAATGTTTCGTGACAAGGCTAGGGCTCTTCGAATGTTGATGGCGCCCATGAACTTATTATCCCAGTTTCGTAGGGTTGCTCCATATATTCTATCTATATTTTCATCGGTTAGTACTGTGCCGCTACCGTATGCTTGCTTACTGTCGTGTTTGTCAAATAATTGAACAAAGACAAGCGACTTAATCGTGGAACCTGGCTGAATATAGGAAACTGCGGCGTTGTCCTGACCAAAGCCGGTGTAGTTAAAGTCACGGCTACCAACAAGCGCTACGATTTGTCCAGTCTGAACATCCTCAACCGTTGCGGCGCCGTTACTAATTCGCACAGCGTCTGGTCGACCAGTTGCAAAGAACGACTTCATCTCATTTTCAAGTTTCTCCTGAATTCGCCAGTCGAGGGTGGTCTTAATCGTCAATCCACCGCGTCCAACGACTGATTCGCCAAGCTCTTTACTCAACTGATTGCGAACCATCAATAGGAAGTGAGGAGCCTTAATATTCTCCAAGTGTTCGGTCTGCGGCTTAAGCGTGCTTAAAATGTCAATCTTTTTAGCTTTTTCAGCCTCATCCTTGGTAATAACGCCTTGCTCAGCCATGTAATCCAGAACTGTATGTTGTCGGGCAATTAAAGCCTTATTTCCAGCGGTGTTGTATGGATTATAGTAAGTTGGATTCTGTGGAATACCAGCAATTAGCGCCGCTTCCGCCAGCGTCAGATCTTTCGCATGCTTGCCAAAGTATGTTTGAGCGGCAGATTCTGCGCCGTTACGACGACCGCCGTATGGAGATTCATTCAGGTATAATGACAGAATTTGGTCTTTGCTGTACATACGCTCGACTTCAATTGCGAGAATGATTTCCTTGATCTTTCGAGGAATACCGCTAATTGATCGGTCGCCGGCCTCATCTGCGAAGAAAACCTGCTTGACTAGCTGCTGCGTCAGAGTCGATCCACCCTGAACTTGGCGACGTGAAGCAGTTGAGAGCATCGCGCGCAACATACCGCTAATACTGATACCGTGGTGATTATAGAAGTTTCGGTCTTCAATTGCGACAGTGGCTTTTTTCAAATAGTCGCTAATCTGGTCAGATTCGACAACCAATTGATAATTACCCGTACCTTTATCTTCCCAAAGCAAATTGTCGTTGCGGTCGTAATATTTAGTGACGGTCGTCTGGACGCGCTTAGCAAGCTCGCCAGGGCGAATTTTATCGAGGTCTTTACGGAAGTAAGCGAACATTCCGCCGATAAGTAGCAACATCAACAAGATACTGACGCCAAGAATTTTCAGTGCCATCAGTCCGCCGCGCTTGGAGAACCAATATTTCGCCAGTCGCTTCGGATGTAATCGATAAAAGAATCGCTTTACGGGATGTTTTGGCAAAGTCGCCAAATATTCCGCTCGTTCGCGCGCGTCCCTGTCTTTTTTAGTCTTATGTTTCTGCGCCAAATTGGCATATAAGTTCATCCGTTTCGACGGAGATTTCTTATCGCTTGAGCCGTGTCCGGCGGTGCTTATCGTAGTCTTTTTCTTCACAATTCTATTATATCACGCATATGTTTCGCTTCAATTGTAAAATTGATATACTAATATATAGAAAAGGAGTGATATGAAATTATCAGAAGAATTACAATGGCGTGGATTCTGGAATCAGACCACATTTACTGACGACAAACTTATCGATTCGGAGAATTTCACGCTCTATTTGGGGACGGATCCTTCGGCGGACAGCTTGCATGTTGGGCATTTGGCGGTTTATATGATGGTTCGGCATTTTTTGGAGCGCGGACATAAAGTGTTTTTGCTTGTTGGCGGCGGTACGGGAATGATTGGTGATATGCGCGACACGGAAGAGCGAAATTTGCTTCCGTACGAAGAAATTGAGCATAATAAACAAGCCTTAAAATCCCAAGTTTCGAGGATTTTTGCTGGACGAGATTTTACTTTGGTTGATAACGCTGACTGGCTGGCTGAGCTGGAATTGCTGCCGTTTCTTCGCGATATCGGTAAAAATTTCAATATGGCAGATTTGGTGAGCCGCGAATTTTTCAAGGCGCGCATTAATAATGGCAAGGGTTTGAGCTTTGCGGAATTCACTTACACGTTGCTTCAGGGCTATGATTTTTGGCATCTATTTAATCAATATGGCGTGAATTTGCAAATTGGTGGATCGGATCAATGGGGCAATTTATTATCCGGCGTAGATCTGATTCGTAAAAAAGAAAACACCGAAGTCTACGCAATGACTGCGCCGCTGCTCATCAATAAGTCAACTGGTCGTAAATTTGGCAAATCTGAAGGTGGTGCGGTTTGGCTTGATGAAAATAAAACCAGCGTCTATAAATTCTACCAATTCTGGCTGAATGTTGATGATGAGAGCGCGATTGAATATATGAAGATATTTACGATGTTGGATCGCGATACGATTGAAGCTATTGCCGAAAATCACGCTGTTAATCCAGGTGCGCGTTCGGCGCAGAAGGTTTTGGCTCGCGAAGTTACTGACATTGTTCATGGTAGCGCGCGTCGCGAATCTGTTGAGCGCGTAACTGAAGTTTTGTTTGGCGGCGGTGATTTTAAGAAATTGTCGGACGATGATTTAGGTGCTTTGGCTGAAGAAATTCCTTGCGTTGACGCTGGAATTGATGTGATTGAAGCGTTGGTAGAATCCGGTGCAGTTGGCTCTAATGGTGAAGCAAAGCGATTGTTAAAATCTGGCGCCATTAGCCTAAACGGCGAAAAGCTTGCCGAAAATAAAGTCGTCAATGACACGTCGCTACTGAAGAAGGGTAAAAACACATTTGTATTAATTATGGAAGGGGATGAATAATGAAAAAAATTATCGGTTTTGATTTGGACGATACGCTAGCAATTACAAAGTCGCCAATTAGCGACCGTATGGCTGGAATTCTTAGTCGATTACTTGAGAATTATGACGTTTGTGTGATTACTGGCGGCACGTTTCAACAGATAAAGAAGCAGGTGATTGATAGGCTGAACGTTACTCCAGAGTTGCTTCAGAAGTTTCACGCGATGCCGACTTGCGGTACTCGATATTATAGATTTGACGCCGCTGATGATGAATGGAAAATTCAGTATGCGAATGATTTGTCTGACGAGCAAAAAACTCAGATAACCGCGGCGTTGGAAGAAGTTGCGAAGGAAATGGGTATTTGGTGTGAGAATCCTGCGGGTGAAATAATTGAAGATCGGCATAGTCAAATTACTATGTCGGCTTTGGGTCAGCAAGCTACGCCTGAAGATAAATATGAGTGGGCTGAAAAATATAAGGATGTTCGTCCGATATATCGTGACAAGGTTGCGGAGAAGCTACCTGGGCTCGAGGTGCGAATTGGTGGTACGACCAGTACTGACATCACGCTTCCGGGAATTGATAAGGCTTATGGAATTGGCAGGTTGCTTGAACTGAATGGCTGGTCGAAAGAAGAAACGCTGTTCTTTGGCGATAAAATTGAAGAAGGCGGTAATGATTTTCCAGTGAGGCAAATGGGTGTAGATTCAATCGGCGTAAGAGGTTGGGAAGATACGGCTTACGCTCTGGAAGGTATCAACGCCGTTTCGTAGATGAAACTAACAACTCCTCTCGAGCAAATTAAAGGCGTCGGGCCGAAAACTGCTCAGGCTTTAGCAGTGGCCGGTCTTAAAACGATTTCTGACGCTTTGGATTTTTTGCCGCGAGCATATGATGACTATTCGACCGCGGTTAATATCACAGATCTTCAGCCGGGAAAAGTTACGGTTAAGGCGCGCTGCGAGTCGGTTTCGACGCGTATTGTTCGGCGTGGACTTAGAATCACGACCGCGGTTTTGGCGGATAAATCGGGCAAAGTTAAGGCGGTTTGGTTCAATCAACCGTACCGCGAAACGCAATTAAAATCTGATGCGGAATTTATTTTTTCTGGTCAATTTGGTATGCAATATAATCGCTATCAAATCAACAATCCGTCCGTCGAGCTGGCAAAAGAAGTTGCCAAAGCATCGATGGAAAACGCATCTGGAATTCAGCCAGTTTATAGATCGATCAAAAATATCCGCCCAAAAACCGTGCAAGATTTGATGAAAAATATTCGTCCAATTATGGATTTTTTGCCCGAGACTTTGCCGGAAAATATTATTCAGCGCCAAAAATTGGTTAGTCGATCTGAGGCGGTTAAATTTCTTCACGCGCCAAAAACTCACGAGGAAATTTCCCGCGGTCGTGAGCGTCTGGCGTTTGAAGAGCTGTTTGAGATGATATTGGCGGCACAATTTAATAAGCAAGAACAAACCAGATTAACGGGTTGGAAAATTCCGTTTAATAAGTCGGTCGTGAAGAGTTTTGTCGATCAATTGCCGTTTTCTTTGACGAACGCTCAGCGCCGAGCTGCGTGGCAAATTCTGCAAGATTTGGAGTCTGATCATCCGATGAATCGGTTATTGCAAGGAGATGTTGGCTCGGGAAAAACTGTCGTTGCGGGTCTGGTGGCGGCAGAAGTGGCGAAGGCTGGTTTCCAGACGGCAATTATGGCGCCGACGGAGATTTTGGCGCAGCAACACGCGAAAACGCTTGGTGAGTTATTGTCGCCATTTGGCGTGTCGGTTGCGCTTCTGACGGGTCACGTGAAAGGTGTGGCGCGCAGTCAATTGTTGGGCAATTTGGCTAGCGGTAACATTGACGTTGTGGTCGGTACGCACGCGCTAATTCAGGAAAAAGTTGCGTATCATAAATTAGGTTTCGCAGTGATTGACGAACAGCACCGATTTGGTGTGAAGCAACGACAAGCTTTGCTGGAAAAGTCTGATTTTATGCCGCATCTTTTAAGTATGACAGCCACGCCGATTCCGCGCAGTCTGGCGCTGACGTTGTACGGAGAGTTGGACATTTCCATTTTGGATGAGTTGCCCTCTGGTCGCCAGCCGATTCAGACTAAGATTTGGTCGCCAGCATCAGCTCCGAAGCTTTACGAATCGATTGAAAATGAGCTAGCCAAAGGTCGCCAAGCTTACGTTATTTGTCCGTTGATTGATGATAATCCAGATAATGATAAGAAATCAGTGGAGGCGGAATATAATAAATTGTCTAAAACTATTTTCAGCCATCGTCGAGTTGGATTGTTGCACGGAAAGCTTCCTGCCGAAGAAAAAGCTGAAGTGATGCAGAAATTTGCGGACGGCGAGCTGGATATGCTAGTCAGTACGACTGTGGTTGAGGTTGGCGTGAATGTGCCGAATGCGACGGTGATGTTGATTGAGAATGCGGACAATTTTGGATTGAGTCAATTGCATCAATTGCGCGGGCGAGTTGGGCGCGGGAAGCATCAGAGTTTTTGTCATTTGATGATGAGCGGCCATGATAAGCCGAGTCAACGACTTCGGGAGATTGAGAAATCGCAAGACGGATTTTATTTAGCGGAGGTTGATTTGAAATTGCGTGGACCTGGCGAGATTTACGGCAAAATGCAACACGGGGATTTGAACTTGAAAATTGCCTCACTGGCGGATACGGCACTAATTGCTCGCGCTCAAACCGAAGCTGAACGCTTTGTCAAAGAGGGGCAAGATTTGCTACAATATAATCATCTGGCGCATGCCGTCAGTCGCTATCAGCGATTAACTGTTTTAAATTAATATGTACGCAGGAACAACAATTAGGGATGGCTCTGGTCGATTTATTGGCGTCCACCAAAAAATAGATCGAGTCGCAAGGAGAAATATAGAACCAATTCTTCCTGATTGGTGTGATTTTCCTGACATTAAAAACATTCTTCATTTTGAGGGCAAGA
Organism: uncultured Candidatus Saccharibacteria bacterium; assembly: GCA_963541875.1. Lineage (GTDB taxonomy): Bacteria > Patescibacteriota > Saccharimonadia > Saccharimonadales > Saccharimonadaceae > Nanosynbacter. Next base: position 23,548 of record CAUTVA010000005.1, on the reverse strand, counting down.
ATGGTCCTGATGGCGTCAAGCGAAAGAGTCCGGCCGTGGACGAGCCGTGGCATTTTATAAATCCGGACGATCCGAATGACACTGCACTTTTGGAGATGATTGACGGACATATTGGTAATTTAGTCCAAGCGCTACGAACAGATAATTCCGAGCGAGCAGCGTTTGAGGCGGCTTGGATGGCGCACGCTATTACCGACGGTTTGACTCCAGCGCATCATTTTCCTCTGGAACAAGCTATGGCGGAACTTCGCGGCGGTGAAGGATTGGAGACGCGAACCTCAATTTTGAAGAAGAATCTCATGAAGGGCGATAACGGAATTGAACTGATTAAGAACAACTGGAAATTCTGGGGCGCCAAAGGTATGATGACGACGCACGTGGCGTTTGAGGCTGGCGTGGCTAGCGTGGTATCGTATCCGCGTTTTAAGGATGTAACTCCAAGTGGCGATGAGATATCGCAAGTGAAAAATCACGGCTATCGTGAGTATTATTTGGATCAAGTTCACGCCGTGGCATCGATGAAAATGTATGACAATTTTAGCAAGAGCGGCTGGACGACGGACCTTGCTTGGCAGACAAATCACGAGCTAATGCCTATTATTATAAAGTCGGTGATGTTGGGTTGGCTGGCGTCCATTTGGAAACTTGAGGCAGAAAAAAGTGAGAGTTAGGATTATCTCTGGTGAATTTGGCGGACGATTCATAAAAACTCCTTCTGGCTCAACGACGCATCCTATGGGTGAGCGAGTGCGCTCAGCCATGTTCAATTCTTTAGGTGAATCAATACGCGGTGCGCGGGTTTTGGATGCTTTTGCGGGGTCTGGTGCTGTTGGACTAGAGGCATTAAGTCGCGGCGCAGAGTCGGCGGTTTTCGTGGAGCGAGATAGAGTCGCTCAGCGAGTAATTGCTGAAAACATAAGCATTTTGGGTGTCGAAGAAAAATCTATTGTAATAAAAACAACGATAGTAAATTGGCTGGAAAGCGCGAGCTCAACAGGGGAGTTTGATATTATTTTTGCCGATCCGCCATACCATAATCCACAGTTTTCCACAGTTTCCAAGTTAATGAGACTACTCAAACCGGGTGGATTTATGATATTATCACATCCAGGAATAGGTGAGGTGCCAGTTCAATACAAAACTGTTGTGGTGGACAGTCGTAGTTATGGGGAGGCGCACCTCACCAAGTTCCTACGATTGAAATAAGTCTGATGAGCGTTCTGATAAATATCAGAGCGTTTTTAATAGAAAAAAGTAGGTAAATTATGAATGAATTTATTTTAGTAGCAATAAAATTATTGATCGGATTTTTTGCGCTGACGATAATAATTAACGTTACAGGAAAAGGTAATTTGGCACCATCTTCCGCTAGCGATCAAGTTCAGAATTATGTACTTGGTGGTATTATCGGCGGCGTTATTTATAATAATGATATTAAGATTTTGGACTATGTTGGGATTTTGTGTATATGGTGTGTACTGGTGTTGACGCTGAAGTGGATAAAGAAGCATAGCGTTAAGGCTAAGCAGCTGATTGACGGGAAGGCTTTGATAATTATAGATAATGGAAAGATAAATATCGAAAACTGCGAGAAGGTCGGTTTAAGTGCTCATGATGTTTCCTTCAAGCTTCGAACCCATAATGTTTACTCGACGAAAGACGTGAAAAGAGCTGTTGTTGAACAAGATGGTGAGCTCATTATTTCTCACAAAGGCGAGGAAAATCCGAAATTCCCGTTAATAACGGATGGTCAATTGCAAGCTGACATCTTGGAAGTAATCGGAAAAGACGAAAAGTGGTTGCTTGGTCAGCTTAAAAAACGAGGCTTAGAATCCTACGGAGATGTATTTTTAGGTGAGTATGTCGACGGAGATTTGATTCTGACTGCTTATAATTAAAGGTAAATTAACTGGACGAGGTGAAAACGTCGTTGTTTGATGGTGTTGTGAAGTTAACTCTACCGCTACATCTGGTGGTGTCGTATAATGGTTTATAGACAAAGTAAAAAGAGGAGGAGTGTAGAAAAATGCTGTACGATGGTCATGTTAATTGTGGGGCAGATATTCTGAGTGAAGATACTTCTGACGAATCGGATAAATATAAATATTACGAGGAAATTGCAAATGATGAAGATTTGCAAAGAAGTGTCGGCGGCGAAGAGCTAGGGGGTGATACGATAGAATCTAGCCAAAACAGTGATGATTACTATCAAGACTTGGAAGACCTCACTGAGGCTGCCGACAATGAGAAAACTAAAAAGAATATGGCAAAGTTGGCGGCTCTATGTGCGGGCGTTTATCCCATAGAAGAGCACGACACGAAAACGGGGACGGTATTCTAGTTGGATGTTTTCACTATTGGACAATAAGTAAAACCCCGCAATATCCTGGAATTGTCATTTGGAGATTTTCTGCGGTAATTAAATCGACGGAGTGAGTCGAGGTGATGATCTTGGCGTTTTCTGGAATGGAAAAGCTTTGTTCTGCGTCCGCGAAATTGATGAAAATATAAGCACGTTGACCGGTTAGTTCTCTTTTTAACCCGAGAATGAATCCGTTTCCAGTGTTTTGCATGATGCTCAAATTGCCATTTTTAAGAATTGGGAAGGTTTGGCGCAATTTTAATAATTTTCGGTGCATATTAAGCAGGGAGTCGTTTGTGGTTTTTTCGCTATCAACGTTGATTTTCGTGTGATTTTCATTAACAGGAAGCCAAGGTTTTACACTTGAAAAGCCCGCAAATTGCGAATCATTCCATTGCATTGGCGTACGTTCCAAATCTCGGCTATCAACAACAGAATTGGCGGGGCTAAAATTATCTTGAATGTCATCAGCGGTCAATTCTCCATTCATCATGCCAATTTCGTCGCCGTAATACACTACGCTAATTCCTGGAGTGAGGAGATTTAAGAAGCTGAGGGCGCGGGCGCGTTCTTCGCCCAATCTGGAGGCAATTCGCGGCTGGTCGTGATTTCCGATGCAGAAAAATGGCGTGGTTGAGCTCGCTGATTGCAAGTAATTTTCGATTTTTTTCTCAATATTTTTAGCGTGCCATTCGTTGTCGCGATATTCCATGAAAAACGCCGAGGCTTTTGGGTGAACTGTCAGGATTTGGCTGTATTGATGATAAATATCACCCAGCTTATCGTCGGGATAAAATTCAAACACCATTTGCTTGTCGTCGTATTCGTCGCAGACTGACGCCAATTCTTGCAGATATTCCTGAAAATGCGGTCCCATTTTACAGTGGTCGTGGATAAATGCTCCGTAATCGTTTGGATTACCATAAAAATCAGGATTTGGAGAGTCGTCTTTGAGGTCAGGGTCTTTGGAAATTCCCCAAATTGCATCGACGCGCATTCCATCAACGCCCATGTCAAACCAAAATCGCACTATGTTTTTTATTTCAGCACGCACGGCGGGATTGTCCCAATTCAGATCTGGCTGTGTTTTCAGGAACGAATGCAGGTAAAATTGCCCGGTGAGCTCGTCAAATTCCCACGAACTGCCGCCAGACAAACTTCGCCAATTGTTAGGCTCGCTATTATCTTTTCCGTCGCGCCAGATATAATAATCTCGCTTGGGGTTGTCGCGTGAAGATCTGGATTCTTGAAACCACGGATGTTGGTCTGAAGTGTGGCAGGGAACGAGGTCGATCATAACTTTAATGTCGAGATCATGGGCTTTTTTAAGTAGCGCCTGAAAATTGTGCATTTTTCCGAAAGTCGGATCAATTGCTCGATAATTTGCGATATCATAACCAAAGTCAGTCAGCGGCGATACGAAGAATGGGGAGATCCAAATCGAATCAACGCCCAGCCATGATAAATAATCCAGCTTCTCGGTAATGCCGTTCAAATCGCCAATTCCATCGCCATTCGTATCTAGAAAACTGCGCGGATAAATTTGATAAAGAGAGGCGACACCTTGCCAAGTTTTCATGATTTAAGTATAAGCGAGATGATAGGGAAAATCAAAACAAACAAATTACATGTGATGATAATGATGAGTCAATGCGTGACCTTTGCCTCGACGTAACAAATATAGATTGACGGGATATGATACGGCAAACGCGGCGAACATACAAATTAGCCGGCTAACCCAATAAATCGGATGAGCTAAGTTCTTATCCATGGCGCCCGGAATAATCAGCATGATTATGTTGTCTACGACGGTCATTGACAGTATGGATAATGTGTCAGCGGCGAAAACTAACTTTAAGGATTTTATGAGCGATAATTTGGCGCGCACTAACGGTATGATTGATGCGGTGTAGCCGGAGATGAAAGCTAAGACTGACGCTAAAATGACCGTAGCATGTGGCGCAAATCCAGCGTGTGTGCCTATGGTAACGCCAATCATCTCGCCAATCATACATCCCGCCAGGCAGTGTAAACTTGCCGCTAGCGCCATACGTTTGGTTGAATTTTTTGTATTGCAATGATTATGAGATTCGTGATTCATTATTTTGTCCTTATATTATTTAATTCATATAGATTGAGCAATTCTTCTATAGCTTTACTTTGTTGAGCTTTGTCGCCGGACGCCATTTTATCTGCAATGTGCGTGCGGAGATGTCGCTCCAGAATAAGTTTATTAAGCGACGCTAACGACTTTTGTATTGCTAGACTTTGGGTCAAAACATCCATGCAATACGCGTCGTCGGTAATTTGTTTCTCGAGCCCGCGCATTTGCCCTAATATGATCTTTGTGCGACGCAGGGCTCGTTGTTTGATGTCTACTGTATTCATAAAGTAATCATATACCCCCTGGGGGTATTATGTCAAATGTAATTAGCTATCTAGGAGTTGACCGCGTTGAATGACGTAGTTTAGAAAATTTCAAAACGATTATCAATACTTTACTCATGTGTTAGAGGTTGGCGATAAATAATGTTATAAATACGAAAAAACCACCCGTTTGGATGGCTAAATATCTAATTGGTGCGGGTAAGGAGACTCTAACTCCTGGCCTCTTCCATGGCAAGGAAGCGCTCTAACAACTGAGCTATACCCGCATGTTGTTCACGATTTATTGTAGCAAAGTCGTGAATGAAATGCAATATTTGGTGGCTCCTCCCAGACTTGAACTGGGGACACAAGGCTCTTCAGGCCTCTGCTCTACCAACTGAGCTAAAGAGCCACAAACTTGCTATTTAATTGTACTAAAGTTGTCGCTATCTGGCAAGGGTGTTATAATTTTATCGAGCGCGGGTGTCGTATAGCGGCTATTATGTGACCTTCCCAAGGTTGAGATGGGAGTTCGACTCTCCCCATCCGCACCAGGAATTATAAAAGCACCCTGTAAAATTGCAGAGTGCTTATTTATTGATAAATGTTCTATTTTTTGCCACCACGAATTGCGTCGATGAGTTCGATAGGGAATAACATCATCGTCTTTTGGCTTGGCTCTGTGGAGATTCGCTCTAAGGTGTTCAATGTTCGCAGATTGATAGCGCCTTGAGTTTTTGCTAGGATTTCTGCAGCCTGGGCTAATGTCTCGGCTGCGGCTTTTTCACCGTCAGCGTTGATGATGTTGGCGCGGCGCTCGCGCTCTGCCTCGGCTTGTTTGGCCATGGCACGCTTCATATCGCCAGGAAGCTCGATATTCTGAATCTTAACGTTCTCGACATCGATACCCCATTTGTCAGTTTCGGCATCAACAATTTCCTTGATTTGCTGGGAAATCTCTTCGCGCTTGGCAAGTAAATCGTCCATATCAACGTTACCGGTGACGTCACGCAGTGCCGCTTGGGCAAATTGACTAGTCGCGTAAATATAATTCGTGGTTTCCAGCACGGCTTTTGGCGCGTTGATGACTCGAAAATAAACCACCGCATCAACGCCGACTGTGACGTTGTCTTTGGTGATAACTTCTTGTTTTGGAACGTCAATTGGAGTCGAGCGAATATCGACCAACATCATCGTCTGTAATCCTGGAATGACGACTCTTAATCCTGGTTCGCGAACGCCAGTAAATTTACCGAGCGTTAAAACTACGCCGCGCTGATATTGATTGACAATTTTAATGCCGCTTAGCACATAAAGCCCGATAGACACTAAGATGATTACTATAAATGCTCCCATTTTTCCTCCTATTTATATAGATCTATTGTAGCATTTTGTGCGAGGAAAGTGTAACGGCGGAGACTTTTTGGCTTTATGAATTTCGCGATATAATGGAAGTATGAGTGATAGCAGGCAGCCACTGGCTGAACAGATGAGACCGCAGACGCTGGACGAGGTGATAGGGCAGAGTCATTTGCTTGGCGAGGGCGAGTTATTGAGGCGAATCGTTAAGAATGGCGAGCCGGTAAGTTTGATATTGTGGGGTCCGCCGGGGACTGGAAAGACGACATTGGCGCGGATTATTGCGCGCGAGGTGAAGGCGGAGTTCATTGAATTGTCGGCAGTTACGAGCGGAAAAAAAGACGTTGAGCAGGTAATTGAGCATGCCCGCCAGAATTGGAATTTAGGACTTAGAACAATTCTATTCGTTGACGAAATTCATCGTTTCAATAAGGCGCAGCAAGACGCGTTTTTGCCGCACGTTGAGAGTGGGCTAATTACGTTAATCGGTGCGACGACCGAGAATCCGAGCTTTGAAGTCATCACGCCGCTATTGTCTCGTTCGCGGGTTTTGGTTCTCCAGCGATTGACAAAAGACGAAATCATATCCGTATTAAAAAGAGCGCTGAAAGTCCTGAAAAAGTCCAAGCAGGTTTCGCCCAAAGCCCTGGACTATTTGGCGGAATTATCAGATGGCGACGCAAGGGTGGCGCTGGGTAATTTGGAATTGGCGCTGAGTTTTAACGAAAAAGTAACGCCGGAAGTGGTTAAGGCGGCGGCTCAGAAGCGACTTCCGGGTTATGATAAAAAAGGTGATTCGCATTACGACGTGATTTCCGCTTTTATCAAGTCGCTAAGAGGCAGTGACGCGACGGCTGCGACGTATTATTTGGCGCGAATGATTGACGCGGGCGAGGATCCGAAGTTTATTGCTCGGCGAATGGTGATTTTTGCGTCGGAAGATATTGGGCTGGCGGGCAATGGTGCGCTGAGCTTGGCAATTGCAACATTTGAGGCTGTTGAGCGCGTCGGTCTTCCGGAGGCGAAGTACAATTTATTCCATTGCGCTATTGCGTTGGCTCGCAGTCAGAAGTCGCGTGAAATTACTGATTTAATGCACGGCGCTTTTGAATTGGCGCGCAAATATCCGAATTCTCCTGTGCCGTTACATCTCAGGAACGCTCCGACCAAATTGATGAAAGATTTGGGCTATAACAAGGACTATAAGTGGCAAGCTGGTTTTAAGCATGACAAAGGATTTTTACCAGAGGAAATTAAGGATGTGGTATAATTGGCATATCAATATTCTTAAAAGGAGAAGTTAATATGTCAAAACAAGAACCTCAGCAGCCGCAATATGCGCCACAGCCTGATCCAAACGCGCAATACGGTCCTGCACCACAACCGCAGAACACGCCGTATGAGCAGCAACCAGTCAGTCAGCAATATTTTGCACAACCTCAAGCAGCGCCAGTGCAATATGTCGTGATGGCAGAATCCCTGAAGGGCGTTAAGGGTTGGTTAATGTTCTTTGTGGTTTGTTTCGTTATCGGTAGCCTTGTCAATACGGCAGTGTTTTTCCAGGCAATAATGAATCTTAGCCAGCCAGAGAACGTCATTTCTTTGATATTTTCACCTATACTAGTGGTCTTAGCTATTTGTGCAGTTGTGTTTATAACGATGCAGAAGCGTCTTGGTAAATGGCTAGCTGTTGCTACGATCGCCACAGCTGGATTGGGCAATGTTGCAAATGCGGTAGTTATATATGCATCCGGAAGGTCGGGAGTAGAGGTTCCGGCATTTATTACCGGAATCGTTACAATGCTAATAGTAGAAGGATTGGTAATCTTGTACTTCTTTGCTTCTCGCCGAGTCAAAGAAACTCTTGTCAACTAACCGATTCTTACATTAAAAATAGCCGCCTCATTACGGGGCGGTTATTTTTATGGTTTACGCAATTACTGTTTCGCGGCGCGTTTTCGCTCGTTTGCGTCCAAATATCGCTTGCGAAGTCGTAATGATTTTGGCGTAACTTCCAAAAGCTCGTCATCTTCGATAAAGTCGATACATTGCTCCAAGCTAAATTGCGTAAATGGCGTCAATTGCACAGTTCCATCCGAAGACTTGGAACGCATGTTGGTCAAATGCTTGGCTTTACAGACGTTGATTTCGATGTCTTCTTGGCGATTGTAGATTCCGACAATCATTCCAGCATAAACTTCCGTTCCTGGTCCGACCAATAATTCACCGCGAGCTTCCGCTGCTTGCAAAGCATAAGGTGTTGTCGTGCCAGCCTCAAACGCAATCAAAACTCCATTGCGAGTCTTTGGCAATTTTCCGCCAAGCGGTTGATATCCATGAGGCAGGGAATTCATAATCACCGTGCCTCTGGTGGCGGTCAATAAAATGTTGCGCAGACCAATCAGCGCCCTCGTCGGCAAAATGTAAGTCAAACGGGCAGCGCCAGCGGTGGTCGTTTCCTGAGATTTCATTTCAGCGTGTCGCGCACCAAGCTCTTGGCTAATCGCACCGATAAATTCGCTTCCGACTTCAATTTGCAATTCTTCAATCGGTTCTTTTTCAACGCCATCTTCGGTGATTGTAACAACTTGCGGTCGTCCAACTTCAAACTCAAAGCCCTCGCGTCGCATAGTTTCAATCAAAACACTCAAGTGCAATTCGCCGCGTCCAGAAATCGTAAAGCCAATTCCGTTTTCCTCAACGCGTAGCGCCACGTTGGTTTCAAGCTCTCGCTTCAATCGGTCGCCAATTTGCCTGGATGTCGTAAACTCGCCCTCGCGACCTTTCATTGGACTGGTGTTTGGTCCGAGGTACATGCTCAGAGTTGGAGCTTCGATGTCAATTGTCGGCAGCGCCTCAGGCTGTTCTTTATCGGCAATCGTATCGCCAATATGCGCGTCAGCCACGCCAACCAGCGCCACAATGTCGCCAGCAAAAGCTTCGTCAAGTTCTTCACGATTTAATCCGCGATAGCCAAAAACTTTCTCAATTCGTGCAGAACCCGCGACTTCGCCATTTTTCATCAAACTAACCTGCAAGCCACGTTTAACGGATCCGCGAGCAATTCGCCCAATCGCGTATTTTCCCTGGAATGTGTCGTATTGCAGGCTGGTAACGAGCAATTGAAACGCGCCATCTTCCGTCACGTCTGGCGCTGGAATGTCGTTAATAATCGCGTCAAAAATTGGTGTCAAATCCGCGTCTTCGTCGGTGTTTGCAGGAATTTCTTTCCATGATTTTCCGTCGCGTCCGATTGCGTAATAAATTGGATATTGCAATTGAGAATCGTCGGTCGCTAGCTCCAAAAACAGATCGCTCAACTCATCTTCAACTTCGGCAATTCGCCTGGCTGGCTTGTCAATCTTATTGATAATCACGACAGGTTTCAGTCCCAGCTCAAGCGCCTTCGCTAATACGAATTTGGTCTGAGGCATCGGACCTTCCTGCGCATCCACGATTAGCAGAACGCCGTCAGCCATATTCAAGGTTCGCTCAACTTCGCCAGAGAAATCGGCGTGTCCTGGCGTATCAATGATGTTTATTTTGTAGTCGCCGTAAAAAATCGACGTTTGTTTGGCGGTGATGGTGATACCGCGCTCGTGCTCTTGATCGCCGGAATCCATAATCAATTCCTGGCTCATCTCGGCTTGGTTGTCGCGGAATGTTCGCGACTGCTTTAATAGCCCGTCAACCATGGTCGTTTTGCCGTGGTCGACGTGGGCAATAATGGCAATGTTTCGAATCTTGCTAGCGTCCTTCATAAAAATATGGTCTGATATTAACACAGACCTTCCTCTTAATATAAAATTTTACCACGATAAGGGGAAAATAAAAAGAGTGAAAGTTGTGTTTAATGCTTTAATATACTGTAATTTGCTGTTCGTCAAGTTGGTCTTTTGGAAAATTTATCAGCCGAGTTTTGCCGTCGGCTCTATGTAAAATATCCAGATCAGCCATTACTATACCGAGGGCTTGCGTTGCTAATTTAACTTGCGTCGGATTTATTTTTAATTCTTGGCGAGCTAATTTCTTCGCCTTTCTATTATTCGTACAAGCTATTAGTAGGTCGGGATAGCCCAGTATGTCGTCTGACTGGGGTATGTACATTCCATAAGCAGGTTCTGTTCGGGTGAAATAATTCACGATCTTATCTTGTCGAATATTTATCCCCCAACGTTTACGCTCTTCTACTAAAGCTTCATTTCTTTCAAGGTAATCACAATATATATCTGTATGATGGTTCTCGGGAGATATTATTATGTGCCCAGCTGGCTCTCCGTTTGTAGATAATTCTCGCGAGAATATAACCAATCCAGACGGATGAGGTTCAGTCGCCATAGCTATGTCAAGATGAGTTGACGTAACGTAAAAAGATTCCATATTTATACCTAGCGTGAAATGGTGGGAAATACAGGGCTCGAACCTGTGACCTCACGAATGTGAATCGTGCGCTCTAGCCAACTGAGCTAATTTCCCGTAATTACATCTGTCGTTTTATTTAACGAACTCGTGATGTGAGCTAATTATAGTTCAGGTTTCAAGTCCTGACAAGTTGCGTCGAGCATATTCTATTGACTTTTTTACACAAGTGTGGTATAAATGAAGGTAGCTTTCGTTGATGAGTTGAGTAAATCCTTGTCCGAAAGTGAACTTTGACAGGCAATCGAATACAAGATGAGTTTTTATTTCTTTTTTAATAATCGTTAAGAGGAATGAAATCTCGTCTTGTATTGTTAAAGAACACAATACGTCGCAATTCCGCGGACGAGAAAACACCAACCAGAAAGGTGAAGACCATGCCTACCTATGTCGTAGAGGCGATTAGTCATCTCATCAATGACGCATATTCGAATTATCTCGAATTTAGTCGTCTCCTTCGTCAATGGGGAACTGCATCCCTGTCCCTAAAAGTTCCATCAGAGGAACGGCAGAGGTTTCGACAGATGAATCGCGATGCAATGAAGGCGATGGAGGCGATGCGGAACTACGCTGAGTCTCTGTGCCGCGAAAATTACGGTTCTACATCGACCCAAATCGGGGAAGAAGTTTACTCTCAGGCTCAAGTATGCATTGATGCTATTTCAGCTCGGTCTGAATGGTGCATCGAGGAACTGCCATACAGAGAGCATGCGTATAAAACTTCTGTGGACAGTTATACGAACGCACTCCTTGAGCTACTCCGAAGGGTCAAGCGTGCAGGTGACATCCTGAAGAAGCCTGATGAATTTGAGTCCGTTCGGACTTACCAACTTTATCAGTACTGCAGGTGTATCTCGTAGACGCCCCGTGTCTGTATGACAGGTGATTGTTCTTTTACGATTGCCTGTCATGTAGACTCTGAACTTATGATATTAAAAATCACCCTAAGTATGGGCGATTTTCTTATAGCGAAAAATTTCAATTCTTGGTGCGGATGAAAGGACTTGAACCTTCACGCCGTGAGGCACATGCTCCTAAGGCATGCGTGTCTACCAATTCCACCACATCCGCATAACCCGATTATATCAAAACAAATTCTACTTATCAACTGTCCGCGCTTATGCTAAAATTGAAGTAACATGCTAAGGAGGATTGATGAATAAAGTTGCGAAATATTTGAATGAACATCTTAGTGGCGAAGTCACGTCGCAGGATTTTGCATTGAGTCAAGTTGAAGTTGATAACGGACTTTTGGCACGCCGACCAGAAATGATTGTTCGTGCGGCTAATATGAACGACATCAGGAAAGTGATGCGATTTTGTTCTCAATTGGCAGAGAAAGGTCATGTTTTACCTGTGTTTGTTCGTGGTTGTGGCAATGATGAAACTGGCGCAGCGACGAATAAAGGTATTGCAATTGACGAAAAAACGTATATGAATCGTGTGGTTGGTATTGATCCTCGCCAGCAACTGATTCATGCTCAGGCGGGAATTTCTCTTTCGGCAATCAACGCAACTTTGTCTACTCATAAGGGTTTGGGTCTGCCGCGAACTTCATATGTGGCGGAAGAAGGCACGATTGGCGGCGCAATTAACACAGCTCCGTCTGGAATATTATCTGGCGCACATGGTCGTTTTGCTGATGCTGTTCAGCAGCTTGAAATTGTCCTAAGTAATGGCGACGTGATTCAGACTGGTCGCATATCTCGACGCGAATTGAGTAAGAAAAAGGGATTATCGACGTTTGAGGGCGAGATTTATCGAGAGATTGACAATTTAATCTCAGATAACGCCGAGATAATTTCGCAAATGGATCCAGCTTTGCCAGATACGGTTGGCTACAGTGGGATTTCTCGGGTGAAGCAAAAAGACGGGTCGTTCGATTTGACGCCGCTGTTTATTGGCAGCCAGGGAAGTCTGGGCGTGATTTGCGAAGTTATTATGAAGGCACAATTTATTCATCCGGAATATTCAGTTGTTGCCGCATCATATAAAAAGTTGTCAGACGCGCAATCGGCCGTGGAATTGGCGATGAAAAATAAGGCATCGGCAGTGGAAATAATTGACGGGCGATTCTTCCGTCAGGCTGCGGTCGTCGGTAAAGTGGTTGAGTGGGCGCCGAAAGAATGCTTTAAGGGCGCGGTGGTCTTGGCTATCTTTGACGACTTTTCTGACAGGGCGCGTAATAAAGCCGCGAAGAAATTGACTAGAAAATTGGAATCATCAGAAGCAATCGACATAAAAACTCTGCACCTGGAAGAGCAGGATTTGTTCAGCTTGCATTCTGTTTTGGCTTTGGCGGAAACCCCAAGCGAGCCGCATATGATTACGCCACGCGTTTTCTCTGGGATTTTAATGGCACCAGAAAAGATTGACAGTTTCCTTAGCGAGTTGAAGTCGCTGGAGGCTAAGTACGGCGTGGATTTGCCAGTTTTTGTTGATTTTTCAAGTGATTATATTTCACTGCATCCGACGTTTGACAGTAAAAAGGTGAGTGAGCGCCAGAAGATTCTTCAATTATTGGCGGAAATTTCTCAGATTGTTAATAAGTATGAAGGTTCTTTTGCGGGCTTTGGTGGTGACGGAAGATTGAAGGCTAACTTTATCTATAAAAATCTGTCAGATGATGAAAGACAATTATACGCGAAGGTGAAAAAAATCTTTGATCCAGCTGGAATTTTTAATCCAGGAATTAAAGCGGAGGTTCAGCCAAAGGAGTTGGCGGCGGAATTAAACGCGTGGTGTAAGCTTCGTAATCAAGCTTGATACTGGGTGAAAATTGGGCTATAATTGACGCGTAGCCCATGCGGATGTGGCGGAATTGGTAGACGCGCTAGCTTCAGGTGCTAGTGTACGCAAGTACGTGAAGGTTCAAGTCCTTTCATCCGCACCAAGAATTGAAATTTTTCATCATAAGAAAATCACCCATGCTCAGGGTGATTTTTAATATCATAAGTTCAGAGTCTACATGACAGGCAATCGTAAAAGAACAATCACCTCCTGTCATGTAGAGACGTTGGTCCTTGTTAATCTACAAGGACTGCCACAAGGACTTTAAGTCGCCCTGCATATCGGTGATGCGGTCGCTAATAGACCGCACGTATTCCATGATCGCCCTCTCCTGGTCTTTGTCGATAGGAAGATCGGAGATGGCGTCGCACAAGGACGAGAAGACTCTGAGGTGCCGCCCTGATTTCGGCCCTTTACCAAGCCCTTTACCAAGCTCGGTAAGTAGTTTTACGATAGAGGACTTCTTACCCTCAGGGAGTCTGGCCGTAAGGAGTTCAACCCTCTTGAACCAACGCTCGACATTGTTCGACGCTCTAGTTGTGCGAGCTTTGCAAGCGGACTTTGAAATGTCTAGCGCGTAGACTTCTTCGAGCTGCGCTTTGACCTCTTTCCAAGAGGTCTGAGCTTTGTTGAAGTTTGCGCTAAGATTCTCGACATAGTAGTTGTACATGGTACTTACACCTCTCTGGTGCTCTCGTCCGCGGAATTGCGACGTATTGTGTTCTTTAACAATACAAGACGAGATTTCATTCCTCTTAACGATTATTAAAAAAGAAATAAAAACTCATCTTGTATTCGATTGCCTGTCAAAGTTCACTTTCGGACAAGGATTTACTCAACTCATCAACGAAAGCTACCTTCATTTATACCACACTTGTGTAAAAAAGTCAATAGAAGGCTCTCGACTTTTGTTATTTATTCAGGAATTTTGCTAAAATAACAGAGATGGAAGATAAAAGAAACGTAATTGATAAGTTTAAGGGTCGGAGCGAATCGGAGATTATAAATGAGCTGGATTCTGAAGATCACGGTTTGGTGATTGCACTGGAAAATACCGAGCGGGATTTTAATATGGGGACAATTGTCAGGAGCGCTAATGCGTTTGGCGTGCGGCAGATTTATGTGATTGGGCGCAGGCAATGGAATAAGCGTGGTGCCATGATGACGGATAAATATCTACACATTACATATCTGGCGACGACGGCTGAATTTGTTGAAAAAATGCGTAATGAAGACAGGGAAATTATTGCGATTGATAATATTCCGGGGAGTGTTAATATGTCGCAGACGAGCTTGCCGAAGCGTGTGGTTTTGGTGTTTGGACAAGAAGGGCCGGGGATTTCTGCGGAGCTGGCTGGCGCTGCGGATCAGATTGTGGCGATTGAGCAATTCGGCTCGACTCGTTCTATAAACGTTGGCGCGGCGGCTACCGTGGCGATGTATTGTTGGCTGCAGCAGAATGTGCTATAATAGTATCATGATTTTACCTAAATTCCATCATTCACACGTGTTGCCGAGGTAGGACTCTGATTTTTGATTGTACGCGCCGAGTTCTGCCTCGGCGTTTTTGATTGCTATAAATAAGAAATAATGACATAATGGAGCTAACATGAGCAGTTTATCTACACAAAGTTACAAAGGTTCGCGAGACTATTTTCCAGAGGAAAAGCGTCTGCAGAATTACATTTTTAATGTTTGGCACAAGACGGTTGAGAGTTTTGGCTATGAAGAGTATGGCGCGCCGCTGCTGGAGCCGCTAGATATTTATTTGGCGAAGTCAGGTCAGGAATTGGCAGGCGAGCAAACATACGCTTTTGAGGATCGTGGCGGTCGAATGGTGGCAATTCGCCCTGAGATGACGCCGTCGATTTCTCGAATGGTGGCGGCTAAGCGTCAGGAATTGGCGATGCCTGCGCGGCTGTATTCTATTGCTAATTTTATGCGCTATGAACGACCGCAACGTGGACGTGAGCGTGAGTTTTGGCAATTGAATGCGGATCTGTTCGGCGTGGACGGCGCGGCGGCGGACGCGGAGATTATTGAGCTGAGCCACGTTAGCGTGATGAATTTTGGCGCCAAGCAGGAAATGTTTACGGTCAGGGTTAATAATCGCCAATTGATCAATCGTTTGATGAGCCAATTTTTGAAGCTCGATATTGTTGGTTCGACGATGATGATGAAGCTGCTTGATAGGAAGAATAAGATTCCTGCCGAAGAATTTAAGCGTCAGGCGATTGAGATTTTTGGCAATCAAGCGTCAGAGGGTCTGCCGAAGTTAGCAAAAATGATCAGTATGAAATCTGTTGATGATTTACCGAGCGAATTGATGGAAGATGAAAGCGTCAAGCAGCTTCGCGAAGTGATGAAATTGCTTAGCCAAAAAGGTATTACGAATGCGGTGTTTGATGTTACTTTGATGCGCGGACTGGACTATTACACGGGCATGGTTTTTGAGCTTTTTGACAATTCGCCAGAGAATAACCGAGCGTTGTTTGGTGGAGGACGATATGACGGATTGGTCGGGCTATTCGGTGTTGAGCCGATTGCTACGGTCGGCGTTGGCATGGGCGCAACAACGATGGAGCAATTTTTGGAAGTGCACGGCTTGTTGCCTAAATTGGCGTCTAAAACAGATGTATATATAATTCCGGTGTCAAAAGAATCTATGGCTGGCGCGGACGATTTGGCGCGAAAATTGCGCAGCGAAGGCGTGCGAGCAGAGCTGGATATCACTGGTAGAAAGATTGACAAGCAGATAAAAGCGGCGCTGAAAAAGCAAATTCCGTTTGCAGTGTTTGTGGGTGAGGATGAAATTGCTAGCGGTGCATACACGGTTCGAAACTTGGTGGAATCTGATGAGCAGAAGGTTGGCGCTGAGCGAATTGTGACAATTGTCAAAGATCGTCGATACGATGGCGATGAAGACGCTCTGTTTGAGATATAGTCTTATATCTGTTATAATTAGTCTTTATGAAGACTACTGTAAAAAAACTATCAGATACTAAAGTTCAATTGACGATTTCTTTGGGTGCTAGCGAATTAGCTGACGCAGAGCAGGTTTCCTTGACAAAGTTGGCGCGCGACATCAAAGTTCCAGGTTTCCGCAAAGGAAAAGTTCCTGTAGGCGTAGCCGCTAAGCACATTGATCCGAATGCGCTTCAGGAGCAGATTCTGGAGAACGCTTTGTCAAAGGCTGTAGCTGAGGCGTTTTTGCAGGAAAAATTGCAAGCTTTGGATCGACCAAGTGTTGAGGTGAAGAAGTTTGTGCCGGGCGCTGAATTGGAATTTACGGCTGAAGTTGAAATTATTCCGCCAGTAAAATTGGGCGATTATAAAAAATTGACAGCGAAAAAAGAAGTAGCCAAGGTCGAAGATAAAGATGTCGACGAGGTTATTGAGCGAATCCGTAAAAACTATTCCGAAAAATCAGAGGTCAAGCGTGCCGCTAAGGCTGGCGACGAGGCTGTGATTGACTTTACGGGAAAGAAAGACGGCGTGGCGTTTGACGGCGGTTCGGCTAAGGAATATGGCTTGAAGCTTGGCGAAGGTCAATTCATTCCTGGATTTGAAGAAGGTGTGATTGGTCATAAGGCTGGTGAAGAGTTCGATTTGAAGTTGAAGTTCCCAGAGGATTATCACGCTGAGAATTTGGCAGGTCAAGACGTCGTGTTTACTGTGAAACTTCACAAGGTTAATGAATTGAAATTGCCAGAACTAAACGATGAATTTGCTGCAAAATGTGGTCCATTTACAGAGATGAAGGAAGTAAAAGCGGACATCAAGCGTGAACTCACCGCACAAAAAGAGCGTGAAGCTGATGAGAAATTTAAGGACGCGCTAGTTGGTGAGTTGACGGAAAAAAGTAAAGCCGCGCTGCCAGAACTTTTGGTTGAGGATCAATTGCGATCAATCGAGCGTGATTTGACTCAGAATTTGATGTATAGCGGACTGAGTTTGGATAACTATTTGAAGACTCAGGGCTTCAAGGATAAAGAGGAGTGGACGAAGAAAGAGGCTCGTCCAGCGGCTGAAAAGCGAGTTAAGGCTGGTCTGGTGTTGGCGGAATTGTCGAAGGAATTGAAGATTGACACTTCTCGTGACGAGATTCAAGAACAGATTAATTTCTTTAAGCAACAATACGGCAAAGATAAGAAAATAGTAGAGCAATTTGATAATCCAAACGTCCACCGCGACATTGTCAACCGAATAATTACAGATAAGACCGTTGCTAAATTGGTCGAATTAAACACGAAGAAATAGGGTAAATATGCCAAAATCATATCTCATTCCAACTGTCGTTGAAAAGTCGGCCGACGGCGAGCGTGCTTTTGATATCTATTCGAGATTGTTGAATGAGAGAATTATTTTCCTTGGTGAAGATGTTAACGAGCATACCGCGAACAGTGTAGTGGCGCAATTACTGCACTTGGCGTATGTTGACCCGCAAGCTGACATATCGCTATATATCAATAGTCCAGGTGGCAGCGTTTACGATGGAATGGCAATTTACGACACGATGAATTTTATTAAGCCCGATGTGGCGACGTATGGAATTGGTTTGCAGGCAAGCATGGGGGCGTTTTTGCTCAGCTCTGGCGCTAAGGGCAAGAGGTTTTGCTTGCCGCATGCCAAGGTTATGATTCATCAGCCGTCTTCTGGAACGCACGGAAAAGTGACCGACATGGAAATTGACATGAAGGAAACTTTGGAAGTTAAGGAAATGTTAGCGAAGATTATGGCGAAAAACACCGGTCAGAAGCTGGCTAAGGTTAAGGCTGACATGGAGCGTGACTATTGGATGACGCCAGATGAAGCTGTAAAGTACGGTCTAATTGATAAAGTCTTGACTAAATTGTCGTAAAAATTTGCGTGTTTGTTGTTAAAACTACTAGTGATTCTGCTTGTGGTTTTTGGAGGATATTGTCATAATTTGAGTTAGGCAAGGAGGGCTTATGAGGCAATATTTAGACGCATTGAAATACGTTCGTGATAACGGTGTACAAAAAGGCGATCGCACAGGAACGGGAACGACGGAAGTTTTTGGCATTCAGACGCGATATAATTTGGCGGATGGATTTCCAGCTATGACCACGAAGAAGTTATATTTCAAAAGCGTCGCTCATGAGCTTTTGTGGTTTCTTAAGGGTACGGGCAATATTGAATATTTGGCGCAAAACGGCGTTCATATTTGGGACGAATGGCCATATAAAAATTACCTAGAAAAAACTGGTCAGAAAATACCGGAAATTAACGGCGACGATTGGCGTGCTGGAATGAAGGAATTTATCGATAGGATTGCGACGGATCACGTGTTTGCTGAAGAATGGGGAAATTTGGGGCCAGTTTATGGTGTCCAATGGCGAAAATGGCCGGACAGGAAGGGCGGAACTATTGACCAGATTCAGAACGCCATTGACATGATAAAGACGAATCCAGAATCGCGTCGGAATATCGTGAGTGCGTGGAATGTGGCGGAAATTGATGACATCGTTCAAGCCGGCGGGCTGCCTCCGTGCCATACGATGTTTCAATTTAACGTAAGACCTGGCAAGAACGGCGAGAAGGACAAGCTGGATTTGGCGCTGACTCAGAGATCAGCGGATATGTTCCTTGGGGTGCCGTTTAACATTGCCAGTTATGCGCTGCTTTTGTCGATTGTCGCTCAAGTTACCGACAAGCAACCTGGCGAGTTTATCCATACCTTAAATAGCGCACATATTTACAATAATCACCGCGCGCAAGTTGACGAGCAATTATCGCGCCGTCCGCTTCCGCTGTCGAAACTGTGGCTCAATCCAGACATCAAGAGTATCGACGATTTCACGATTGATGATATCCGTCTGGAGAATTATGAGTGCCATCCAGCGATAAAAGCACCGATTGCTGTGTAGATTGATTCTTGCGGTCAGTGATTTGCACTTATAACCTGAGTGGCTAAGGTTTATTTTTTACGGAGATTTTTCTTCGGCAGAATCTTATATTGTCTGGTGTCGGGATTAAGCTGTATATCTCTATACATTCCTTTTGCTGTAAAGCTACCATCTTCTTCGGACGTTCCTCTTTCTAGCAAGAGCGCTTTGCTGTTGACCGTTCCGTCCTCATTATAGGTAGGACTATCAACAAGTATCGCGAGGAGAGTGTGCACTGAATTCTTATATTCTGGCATATCTGCAATTTTAAGATCGCCACTCTCTTTGAGAGTTTTGAGATCTGTGATACATAGATTATATTGCTCATTCATGAGCTTTATCATACCACAAATATCAAATACTGTCAACTTAAGAAGGCTATTTTCTTTTATATATCACAAAATCAAAATCGTAATTATTTTCATTATCTGCCAGGTGATGTACGCGACTCACTTCCTCCCACGCGTCCATATCTATCTCTGGGAAAAAAGTGTCAGCATCGGGGAATTCGGCGTCAATTTCCGTGGCGTAAATAGTGTCAATTTCTGGAATATCTAGAGCGTCTTTATAAACTCGTGAGCCGCCAATAATAAAAGTCGGATATCGCGACAAAGCCAGGGCACTTCGTAAATTCATAGCCGTAAGAACTTTTTTTACGCCAGTCGGCTTGGATGAAATGACAATATTTTCTCTGTCTGGGAGTGGTCGCGAGCCAATTGACTCAAACGTTTTTCTGCCCATAATGACATTGCTATTTCTCGTCAAACGCTTAAAATTCACCAAGTCGGCCGGTAAACTTCGCCCCCACGGCATATCGCCATTTTGTCCGATGGCGCGGTTTTTATCGTAAGCTACAATAATGGCTTTTTCCATAATTTCAGTTTAACATGCTGTAAAATTTACTGAAAGCTTGATAGGAATGCATAAACTTGCCATAATAAGATTTGGTAGAAAAATCACGCAATGGGAGGTGTTTAGTGAGCGTGTACTCAAATAAAGATATATTAGCGGCGATTGAAGACGGGACAATTGTCTGTACGCCGTTCAACCCAAAAAACGTATCGGAAGCCAGCTTAGATTTTACGCTAGGCTTTAATTTTTATAAGCAGGAATATGACGATATTTCGCGAGTTTATAATCCGTTTGACGAGTCTGATGTCAATCGATACTTCAAGGGTCCACTTAAGGCGATTCCGCACGCCGAATGGTGTGAGCGGCACGGTTTTCGGGAATTTAAGAATATTCCGCCAGATCATCCGATTATCGTTTTGAAGCCTGGTGAGCGAATTTTGGCGCATACGCACGAATTTGTTGGAATTCGGACGCATGGCGGCGCGGCCGAGGTGAAAAGTCGTAGCTCTTGGGGGCGAAACGGCGTGGCGGTGTGTTTTGATGCTGGCTGGGTTGATCCGGGATATATCAATCGGATTACGCTTGAGATTTACAATTTGAATAAGCACGAGAGCGTAGTTTTGCCTGTCGGTGAGAGAATTGGGCAATTGATTTTTCATCACACTGGTCAGGTTGATGGCGGATATGCTAGTGGACGCGGCGGAATGAGCGGCAAATATCAGCATACTGACGATTTGGATGAATTGATAAAAACTTGGCGTCCAGAAATGATGTTGCCGCGGGCGTTTAAGGATCGCCGACATAAACCGATGGAAATTGCGGGACTTGGCGAGGGGGTTTTGTAATGATGGCAGGTTCAATGTTTCGCTCGCGGACGAAAGAAAAAGAATATATCGATCACAGGAAAAAGCATAAATCTGACGGCTGCGATTTTTGTCAATTGGTAAAACATCACACAGATCAGGTCGTTGGTGAAACGGCGCATTGTCTGATTATTAAGAATAGGTTTGGCTATAATTTTTGGGATGGCTGCGGCGTGGACGACCATTTGATGGTGATACCGAAACGGCACGTGGACTCATTGGCAAATTTGAGCGATGAGGAAAAAATTGACTATATGAATCAGATTGCGAAATTTGAGAATGACGGCTATTCGATTTACGCCCGAGCTCAAGGAAGTAAAACCAGGTCGATGGCGCATCAGCACACGCATTTTATAAAAGTTGACGGCAAGGCGAAAAAGATGATGATCTATCTGAATAAGCCGCATACTGTGATTACGAGGTGATGATGAGCGACGCGGGAAAATATATAGTTATCGAGGGCAATGACGGGACGGGCAAGTCGACGCAGGTCGCGAAATTGGCGGAATATTTCCGATCAATCGGGCGAACGGTTTGCGTGATTGAAGAGCCGGGAAGCGATGATCCGGAAAAATCAACTCCGATAGCAAATGAGCTTCGAAAAGTGATTAAAAATGGTGATCTGGCGCGCTCTGCGGCGGTGAATGTGGCGCTATTTTCTGCAGCTCGGCGTGAATTGTGGCGGGAAAAAATTCAGCCTGCGTTGGAGCGTGGGGAAATTGTTTTGAGCGCGAGAAATTATATTTCAACGCTGGTTTATCAGGGGCGAGGCGAAGGTTACGACGAGTCGGAGATTCTGCGATTGACAGAATTATTCACCGACGAAAGATATCTGAAGCCGGACGTTATGGTTATTTTAAGCTTGAGTCGCGATAAGCGGGAAGAGCGAATTTCTATGCGCGGCGAGCTGAAAAATCCCGATACTTTTGAGTCGCGCGGACAAGATTTTCAGAAAAAAGTCGACGATGGATATTTGGAGATTGCCGAGGCGTACGGAATTCCGGTAATTTCAGCGGATGGGACAATTGAGGAAATTCATGATATGCTGGTGAGTAAGATTAAAGGAACGGAAGAGGTAAGCAAGAATGAGGGTAGAGATAGGTAGATTGATTCCAGATCGTATAGACCGTGAGACTCGAATGGCTATCTGTGATATGTGGTCGGGAGCCAAAAATCTTACTAATGAAAAGAAGACAGATCCTAAGTTGATGCGTACTATTTATGACAACAATAGTCCAGATAATTTACGACGTGAGGCGAGTAGGCTGGATTCTGGAATTTATGTGGTACAAAGACTTGGTAGAGGCGGTTTACTGGCTGCTGCGATAGTAACCACTAAAAGGGGCAGAGCTGCTCCGCAATATGGTGATAGTCATGCGGGTAGGCCTATGTATATGGAGATTTTTGGCGCGAGTGCTGATGCTGAGGAGGCTTGGCCAGGCTATCTCCAGAGTATGGTAGATCAGGCACGAAAGGACTTTGGTCGATCCATGGGAAGCAGAGTCACTAAGCTTTGCGCTTACGCCTCTCCTGATGCTAACAAGAGATTTCCTAATGCTATTAGGAGTATTAATCCTCGTACTTATGAAAAGCATGGTGGAGAGGAAGGGTCGTTCGGTGATGTAGGCGGAGTGTCTGGGTTTTACGTTCGGCATGATGTGGAGTTTGAGGCCCCTCGGATTAGTCGCATGCGCAAAGCCCTAAGTAACGCTACTTATCCACTACTGGGTGTTCCTTCAAAAAGTCCGCTCGACGAGCTTGTTCCAGCTCGCACTGGGTCTACCGAAGAGGTACCGGTAGCTGCCTGAGAGTAAAATGTCGTAAAACCCCTTGATTTTATTGACACTTTTCGTCATAATGAGTAGTTATAGAAGTAGTGTATTCATGGCGGGTGAAAATTGCGAGTGGCAAATCGTGATTTTGGGCTATGAATTAGAGATCTTCACGGCCGTCTATTAACCACTAATTAAAGCGAGGAGTGTTTACGCCTGTGGCAAAAAAACCAACCACAAGTAGCGAGCGCGTCTATTTCACCTCTGGTGATAATGCCCTGCCGCTACCAAACTTAATCGCTCACCAAAAAGATTCTTGGCGCTGGTTCGTCGAAGAAGGTTTGAGTGAGATATTTTCAGAAATTAACCCAATTGACGACTACACTGGTCAGAAGTTGTCACTAAAGTTCGGCAAATACTATTTTGGCGAGCCAAAAAACACTGACCAGTTTGCCAAAGAAAACAACTTGACATTTGAGGCTCCGCTACACGCAACAGTTGAATTGACAAACAAGACAACTGGCGTGGTCGAAGAGCAGGAAATTTACCTCGGTGAATATCCATGGATGACCGAGCGCGGTACATTCGTTATCAACGGTACGGAGCGTGTGGTTGTTAGTCAGTTGATTCGTTCTGCTGGTGTTTTCTTCACTGCTGAAACAGTAGCGGGACGTAATTACTACGGCGCAAAAATCATTCCAGGACGCGGAGCTTGGATGGAATTTGAGACGGCTTCTAATGGCGCGATTTACGTAAAGATTGATCGCCGCCGCAAGATGCCAGCAACGACTTTGTTGCGCGCTTTGGGCTATCCAAAGACTAGCGAAATTAAGGAATTGTTCGCTGATATTGATA
>CAUTVA010000004.1:0-31496 GCA_963541875.1 uncultured Candidatus Saccharibacteria bacterium | reverse complement strand
CCACATTTTTGTGGAAAAGCCTAGTGTTGGGTTGATGTAAGTCTACGCTATTAATATCTCTCAGCAGACTCCCTGCTCGCCTGCCTCAAAACCTCATCAATTGCCAGCGCATCGGGAGAAACTTCCAGCGCCCTACGGTTAATTCCATATAGATACAAATTGTCCAAATCTCGCACGCGACTCAAAGCCACATAACCCATACCTTCAACAAACGCCTTTCTCAGGTCAATCTTAGCCGCGTCCAGCGTCATTCCCTGACTTTTGTGAACTGTTATAGCCCACGCCAAACGCAGCGGAACCTGAGAAATACTCGCTCGTTTGCGCTCTCCGTCTCGCAATTCCCAAACATCTGGTACCATCGTCACCCGACGACCATCTCGAAACTCAACAACCGGATATTCCGTCAACGGCTCAAAATCCACGACCGTGCCGATACTTCCATTGGCATATAATTTTTGTGGCGAATTTTTAACCGCCATCACCAACGCGCCCAGCTTAATCACCAGATTTTCTGGCGCCAGGACCGACCTTTGCAGATTCTCTACATAAATTTTCGAGCCCGTCGTCGTTTGCTGATACGAACGCTCTTCTCCCGGTAATTCCGCCAATTTTTGAATATTAATATCATCGACATCAACATTTACGGTGTGCAGTTCTGTAATATCACCGTCTGGCGGCTCAACTTCCGTGCGCGCCAGCAACGCCTCGACGTGACGTCGCCTAACATCGCCAGTTCTTAGAGCGGTCAGAATCTCCAAAAGCTGCTCATCATTCTGACGATATTGTCGCTCCAAATACAAAACCGCCGGCTGAAGTTCTTGCCAGGCATCAGAATAAACCACAAAACCGCCGCCCTGCTTGTTCGGACGATTCACTGGCGGCAATTGGAAAAAATCGCCGCTCATCACCAACTGAATACCGCCAAACGGCTGATCATTTTCCCTGACGGTTCTTAAAACTTTATCAATCATATCCAGCCGAAAATCGTGAAGCATCGAAATCTCGTCAATAATCAGCACGTCAGTTTTAGAAATCACATCACGCCGCGTTTTTGACAATCGTTCAAAAAAATTGTTCGGCAAACAATCGCTCACGCCAATGCCACTCCAGCTGTGAATCGTATTGCCCCCAAGATGTGTCGCCGCCAGACCAGTTGTCGCTGTTACCGACACCTTTTTACCCCGTTTTCGCGCCTGCGCAATAAAAGTATTCAACAGGTAAGTTTTGCCCGTTCCAGCCGCACCAGTCAGCAACGCCGACCGACCGCTCAGCAGAATAGCCAACGCTAATTCTTGATCCATTTTAGCCCCGTGGTGGTTCGCCTTCTGGCTCACCGAGCAGCTTCTTCGACTTAATTTCGTAACGCTTGCCCGTGATTTTACTCTCGATATAATCCTCGTTGATGAGATTTACGAACATGTCCAAATCATTGCCGTCCATGATAATAATCGCGCCATTATCATCGCTCATCAATTCCAATTGCATCTCATCAGCGTAGTCCAGAACATCTTCCTGCTTAACCGCGCCGATTTCCAATTTCTGCAATTTATTAATCGTCTTTTTGCGCTCCTTCACCAACGCGTTAAGATCCATTCCCTCCGGAAAACTTAGCTTATATTCCTTCTCAATTTCCGCTACTTTTTTATCAGCAATCACCTGCTTTTTATATTCATAGCCAAACATTCGCTCAAATTTTCCAGGATTAAACGCAAAAATATCTTTACCGACAATCAAAACTTGATTATCATCTGGAACCTTAAAACCAACCTCCGCACTAAACGAACCAAATTTTCCGTCAGAAAATTCCCAAGCCAACGCACTCTTCAGCGTCTGACCTTGCTGGATTAGCTTAACCGTGTAGAATGTCGCGTCAGGGTTATTTGGATCGGTAAATCGCGCCACAATCCCCTTCATACGCTTGAACTCGTGTTCAGTTTCCGAAAACTCCACGATGTCATGACGTTCATGTTCAATCAGATGAATCAGCGTTTCAGCTCGCCCAACTTTTTCCAGGTCAGTCCTCAACAGAACATTATCTTCCGATTCGCTCAATTCATAATCACGAACGCTCAATCCAGTACCCGCACCCAAATTGACCTGATTGATATAATCAAACAAGAACAACGGTCTGAGCTGCTGCTCAACATCGCCTTTTATCGGCATAAAATATGGCGTGTAATTTTTGCTAAATAAGAACAGCTCTATCTGTAAATCATTCTTTTTTGCGTCATTTTGATTTGCCCACAAAAAAATATCAGTCGTTTCCCTCACTTCTTCCATTTTTCTAGTATAGCAATTTTTATAAGATGTCGCTAGCAGTTATTTTGTCAATCTTTCGCCTTCACGCGCCCGATTAGCCCATTCGTCCGCTAGTTCATTCCCTTCATCGCCTTCATGGCCACGCACCCAACGCAAATCCGCCTGAGAGTTTGAATATAATTCGTACAATTCGCGTACAATATCCAGATTTTTAATATCGCCGCTCTTCTTCGTCCAGCCGCGCTTTTCCCAGCCTGGCGCCCACTTGGTAACCACGTTAATCCAAAATTCACTATCAGAATAAATTACACACGGCGCACCATTAGCATCCTTCAGTGCCGCAATTAAAGCTTTGCCCTCCATGCGAATATTCGTAGTATCGCCGTCTTCTGACCCCAAAATATAAGGCTGAAGATCACGAATAACCGCAAACCCACCAGGACCGGGATTCGGTGAAGCAGAGCCGTCAGTATAGTAAGTTGTCATTAGTATGATTATACACTAATTATAGCTCGCCTGGCTATCTTGCGATACGCACTGTTCATTCTCTTAAATTTACGAACGCGATCACGACTTTGTTTTGTTAAATGAGATTCCTTCTCCTCATCAGCACAGTTTGTAAAGAAGTCTTGCTTACGCTGCCAAATATCAATTACCTTCTCTGCTGTTTCATCACTCATATTGACCAAATCACCGTAAATTTTCTGCAGCTTAAAGAAAAAGTGTGCCGCCTTTTTACCAGTACGAGCCACCAGACGAGCATCTGGAGTAGAAAACTGCACCTCAAACGGCGCATACGGGATTCTTCCATCGTCAGTTTCATAGAATCCCGTAATCTTCGCATCAGTAAATCCGCTACCACTATCCTTAAAACTGAACATCTTCATGTCAACGCCTGGTATCTTATCGATAATTTTCTGGCGGATCTTCTCCTGGAAATCCGAAGAGCCCTTAACAACAAAACATTCGCTTTTTCGTCCTGGAGCTGGATATGGAGTAATCTTACCACCGTTAACAGCCTTAATCACAGCATCAGCATAGGCATCAGCTAGTTGCTCGTTATCTTGACAAATTACCGTCATACCATATAAGTCGATCGGATGGAATTCTCCCGAATCTTTCAGAGGCTGAGAACGTTTATCGTAATAGCCTATGGTCTGTAGTAATTTTTTACAATACGAGCCACGACCCTTACCTCGAGCCCTTACTTCCAATTCTGCCCCATTAGGGGTTTTTACAGTACCAGATCCAAAAAATGTGCTATGCGAAGAATTGGTATTTACGGCAGGTTTCAGATCCGACTCCCCTAACAACTCAGAGAACACGCCATTAAAGTTACCTATAGCAAAATCAAATCGTGTAGGATCAGTCGAATACCTGTTACCAAAATGCAACGACACAACCCTGTCCACCTCATTCATGATCGAATCGATATCATTACTCAAGGCATCTTTGGGATATAAAGCATCGCCAATATTACGACCCGTCATAACACCAATTTCATCTTTTAGCTCAGATTCCAAGTTATCCAGCCCAATAATACTGCATACTGGAATTAAGAAATTTTCAGCAAATACTGCACATTTATACGCGAACGCGCTATGATAAGGGGCGACTTTTAAGTTAGATAAGGTTATAGCTCCAGCAATCATCGCAGTCTCCAAGCCTATACCTTTAGCTCCTTCGCCTTTTGTTGAGAATACCTTTATCAAGTTATCGAGATGCGGTGCTGGAATTGACGGATTTTCAGCCCACGGGCTCTTACCACAATCATCACCGTCCACGTCTAAATCGTCAGGAATTGTTTGATTGTCCTTAAGCTTTAGCGCTTTTCCTGCTAGCGAACCCTCATCAATATCTTCCATGTACGACAAAAAAGCCTCTTGCAAGACCTTATAGTCCTCAACTATACCTATGACAGTATCCTTGCTAATCTCTTCAGAGGCGCCATCTAGCGACCTCATAATATATTCAATACGTCGCCTATCACTCAAACCCTCCGGCATCCCGATAATAATCTCTGCAGCCAGTTTACGCGACGGAGTTAAGTGATCTCCGCTAAATGTCTCCACCAATCTCATGGCCGATTCTCTACTTTCAAGAGAAAAGTCAACTTCGCCTTGATTTTGAAGATCGGTAGTATTGTCTAATGATTCTTTACTTTCCATAATATAGCTTGTGAATTATATCACAAACTATAAATTTTTGCAATAGCTAGACGATAGCGGTTATCTATGCAAAATAAATCCGCATCAATTCGCGCGCCACCCTGTCGGCATCGTGACGAATCAAGCTGCGTTGAGCCGCCAATGGGTCGCTGCTGGAATTCGTGTTGACCCACACGTCATCAGCAATCAAGCGCTTGCCCGACGCATAATAATGCTTTTTCTTCAGCAATTCCTTATCCCACTCGACCAAATATTCGCCGTCGTGAGCATATTTCTTTATCAATTCCTCTGGCGGGCGATGGTTATTGTAAAGCACATAATCCATATTCACCCCTGAAAATCGCTCAATTTCATCCGCAAAATCCGCCACGGTAAATCCATCAGTCTGCGTTGGCTTGGTGACCAAATTGCAAACATAGACTTTCTTCGCCTTCGTTTCGGCAAGCGCCCGAGTAACGCCTCGAACCAACAACGCTGGCGCCAAACTGCCATATAAAAGTCCCGGCGCAATCACCACCAAATCGGCATCCAAAATCGCTTGACGGGCTCGTGGGTTAATCGTAGCTGGCGGTTTAAGCTCTAGCCACGGACGCTCGCCACGTGGAATCTTTAGCGACTCAGCCGCGTGCTGACCGTCAACAACCGTGCCGTCTTTCAGCTTAATCGACATCGTTGTGTCGTCCAGAGTAATCGGATAAACTCGGCCATTGACGCCCAAAACTTCGCTAGCTAACTCAACCGCATCAGCAAAACTTCCTGTCATCTTTTCCAGCGCCGCCATGAATAAATTGCCGAACGCGTGGCCCTTCATACTGCCCTCGCCGAACCGATAATTGAACAAATCGCGAACTTTCGGCGAAGTACTTAACGCCACCAGGCATTGCCTAACGTCACCCGCCGGCAACACGCCCAATTCATCGCGCAACACGCCAGTTGAGCCACCGTCGTCGACCATATTAACCAACGCCGTAATGCTGTGTGTATATTTTTTCAATCCAGAAAGCAGCGTGAAACTTCCCGTTCCGCCACCAATCACTACAACTTTTACCCCAAAATAATCATTATTCGAACCATTTGTCATGCTTGAATTATAGCACTCTAGAGAATCTAAACCAACGTACCTTTTGGCAACGCCCATTCCAAAAACGGTTGCTGCTGACAATCAATCGCGTTAATAATATGCGTGGCAATTTTTGCTGGATCGTTGAAAAACATATAGTCAGCTGGAAGATCTCGCCCATTCCAAAACGGAGTTTTCATAGCGCCGGGCAAAAATAGTGCGACTCTAACTGGAAGTTTTTGCTCATCCGCCTGCATTCCCAAACTTCGCGCCAAACCCGCTTGAGCGTGCTTCGTCGCAACATACACAGCTTCATCTGAGCGCGCTTTAACGCTACTTGTCGACCCGATAATCGTTAGTACAGACTTGCGATTTTGTGTTGACATCTTACGCCAAGCCCATTGGACCAGCGGCAACGCACCCGAAAAATTAACTTCCGCCATACTGCGAACACTCGGCTGATCTTCAAAATTGCCGCGCCAGCCATATCCAGCCGCCCACACAAATTGATCAATATCATCGCCGTTTAAGATCTGCTCAATTAGCGCCGACGCCGACTCCACTTGATCTGAATAATACACATCCAGAGGAAAACCTTCGCCGTGCTTCTGCGGATTATGAGTCTTGCCCAGAACCAGCACGCGCTCGCCACGTTCTCGCAACTGCTTCGCCATTTCTAATCCAAGCCCACTCGTCCCACCAAGAATAATATGCATATGGTTATTATAGCAATGACAATATTAAATGTAAATTCCGTGTCTAAGCCTCGGCCAAGCTTTTGCCAGTTCCTCGGCCGAAAACTCCTCAACAGAACCCAGCTCCTGTAAAGACATCTCCAAACAAAGCCCAACAGCCACGGCAGCCACTCGCCTCATGAGATATTCTGCATTATCTGAAGAAAAATAGGCATCCTTGTCGAAATCCCCTTTCATTCTGCCGAAAGACTGCACACCCAGCTTATCTCGCCAGCTTCGCAACTCAACCCAACGTGTCCCGAATATTTATCATCACGACTAGCCAATATTATGCCCATGTCAAAAATCCGACCTTTTTTAATAGCTAATCTGGTCAATAGTGTAAATAGCGAATTTTCATCGACTTTACTGAGGTCACCGACAATATTCTCGATTTTAACTATGGCGCCGTAATTATCAGTTTTCTTCATACGTTAAACCTTATACATTAGCTATATCAATCAAAAGATACGCCGCCTGTACTTTTTTCCATGCCTGATATTCTATACTATTTTATGGAAAAAGTCAATACTATTCTGTCGGCAAACTATTTGCGCTACACAATTTCTGCCACTTCAAATGTACGTTATATCGAAGTGGCGCACCCGACTCGCTCTCCTGGAGTCGCAACTCTTCAGGATCTATAAACATCACTTCGTCCGCATCAACGCCCGCCGAAAAATCAAAGTTTTCCGTCCACACACGACAAGAAAAACAAATTTGATTAGCATCAATTCTTTCAAGATAAATCTCGTCCGACGCGTCAAAAAGCTGATAGCGAAGATTACCCTTATAGCCAACCTCTTCATACAATTCCCGCTTCAAAGCCGACTCAAAAGTTTCACTATAATCCATTCCGCCGCCAGGAAGATCCCAAAGCGGCCGCCCGTCCTCTTTAACAACCAAAATCTGCCCAGCGTCGTTATAAATCAGAGCTTTTATGGAAACGCGATAGAGGTAATCGCGCTTGATAGCGCCTTTTGAATCATGTGTGATGAGTTGTCCGTTTATGGCGTTTGACATAACAGCAATTATATCACAATTTTTTACTCAACTAACACGTAAGTGATCTTATGCCATTATATGAACTTTTCTAGCTTAAAACCAGCATACGTACCGTCCTGCCGATACGCTTCCTCTCCGAGGAACGACGGAATTGCCCCGAGCGTATTGCTATATACAAAATTCTCAAGACCAGAATCCGCCTGCACTTCTTCGGGTAAAATTTTCCCTATCATCTTATAAAAAGTATGTTCTTGATCTGACATTTTTCCGTCTATATATTTCCGAATATCCGTACAGATCCGTTCATATAAATCGGCATTCAAATGAGAATTTGGCACCTCATAAGCCACAAAATGCGGAGCTACAGTCGTGATATCATTAAGCGGTTCAACAACTAACACATCTTTAATCGCACTCGCATCAATAAAATCACGAGAGACTTTATCTTCCACGTTCGCGGTAATTAGCAAATCTGGCTGCTCAGCAGTGGTCGTATGAAAATCCAGCACCAATTCTGGCTGCAACAACTTAATTCGATCTTCTATGGTCTTCGATCGTCGTGCTTCATACGTATCCAAATTAGACCCATAACTCCTATTCAAATCAGATTCAACATATCGAACGTTCTGCGAATAAGCTCTGGGATTAGCCACCATAAAATCAACATATTCCAACAGCTCCGAACGTTTATTCAACATATACGAAAGTACATTCGGCCCCAATAACTCATTGCCATGAGTAGAAATAATTGCAAGTATTTTCGTCATTACGCCTTCCTATACGAGATCTTTTATATTAACTCGCCTCTGCTCCGTCGTATCTCGCTCACGAATGGTAACAGTGTCATCCTCCAGCGTCTGAAAATCAACAACCACACAGTACGGTGTACCAATTTCATCTTGACGGCGATAACGCTTACCAATGTTTCCATTGTCGTCCCACATAACACGCCCAGGATTTTTCTTAGATAGGTCGGCGTAAATTTCACGCGCCTTCTCCACCAGTTCCGGCTTATTCTTAAGTAACGGTGAAACAGCAAATTTAACTGGCGCCAAATGTTCTGGAAGCGCCAAATAAACACGCTTGCTACCATTCTGCTCGTCCTCGCGATACGCACTCGACAAGACCGCCATCAACGCCCGCTCGACACCAAAACTCGGCTCAATCACGTGCGGCACAAACTTTTCATTCGTCCCCTTAATTGTATATTCCATACTCTTTCCGCTGACACGCTGAATGTTCATCAGGTCAAAATCAGTCCGATACGCAATTCCCATCAGCTCTTCCTTGCCAATTGGAAAATCGTATTCAATGTCAATCGTTTTCTTACTGTAATGCGCCCTGTCTTCCGCCGGAACATCCAACTCGTGAATATTATCAGGATTTAATCCTAGCGCCTCCAAAAACTCATGCGTCGACTTCAACAATTCATCAAACGCTTCCTGCCAATTTTCTGGATTGACAAAATACTCAATCTCCATTTGCTCAAACTCCCGAGAACGGAAAACAAAATCTCGCGGCGCAATTTCATTGCGAAACGCCTTGCCCTGCTGAGCAATTCCAAACGGCAAGTCTGGATAAAAACTATCAACAACGTTCTTAAAATTGGTAAAAATTCCCTGAGCGGTTTCTGGGCGAAGATACGCAATGCTGTCTTCACTTTCGGTGGCGCCAACGCTCGTCTTAAACATCATATTGAACGTGCGAGATTTACTCAGTGGATTTTCGTCTGGGCTTTTAATTCCCTTTTCTGCAATCACTTCGTCCATTTGCTCCATCGTCAAGCCGTCAGCGTCAATTCCATTGTCCTTAAGAATGTGGTCGGTACGATAACGCCGATGGTTGACCATATCTTCACACAATGGGTCAACAAACGTATCCACATGTCCACTCGCTTTCCAGACTTTCGGATTCATCAAAATTGCCGCATCGACGCCATATATATCGCCGCGCTCGTCAACAAACATTCGCCACCACAAATTCATGATATTTCGCTTCAATTGAACGCCAAGCGGACCATAATCCCACGTTCCAGATAAACCGCCATAAACATCCGAACCCTGATAAATAAAACCGCGGCGCTTACATAGGCTAATAATATCTTCCATTCTTGCTTGACTCATTGAAAAACCTTTCTCCATGTTGGCAACATGGCGATTCACATTATTACCCAAATTATACCATTTTGCTGACAATTTTACACTGCCGCGTGTTGTCTGGCAGTCAACCAACAATCGTTTATAACCTCAGTTATTCCGCCAATTTGCGCCACGTTTGCCAGAGGCTTGGCCTGGATTAACCTCAGTAGCTTAATGGCGTCCGCGCCCAAATCGCCCTGCTCCGCCAATCTCAAACCTTTTTCCGCGCTATCATACATATATTTTTTATCAGGAAGCAGCGCCGCAGTCGTTACGTCCGTTCGAAGATTCAATTCATCACCCAGCAAACTCGCGTATTGCAGATAAAACCACGTTTCAATCAATTTTTGGTTTATCGCGGGATTATTCAATTGCTCTAAAACTTGACTCAGCACATAATACCACTCTGGTTCGTCAATGTTTTCACTCGCCGCAGAAACCAATTTCATCACTGAATACGCAAACTGCATCCGATCGTAATCTTCCAAAATATGCCGATAAAAAGCCGACAATCGAGCGGAAGTTAATAGCCCCAAATCGCCCCGACCAGAGCGAATAACCACGTCGCAAATCGCGAATAATTCAATTCCGCCCGCCAATTTACTGCGCTCCCGACGCACACCTTTTGCGATTACGCTGCGTCGACCTTTTGGCGTTAATAATTGCAAAACTCGGTCAGCTTCGGCGTAATTCGTTCGCCTCAAAACGATCGCTTTTACTCGTTCACTCTGCCCCGTCATTTAGAACCTCGCGAAAAATCGCCCGCGCTTCATTCGGACGCATCGATGTTTTATTCAAAATCGCCTTCACGCCAAGCGGACGCAAATCGTCCATTTTAACGTCGATATTCGTACAAACCACAATCGGCAAACTCGCCAAATCCGCGTACGATCGCAGTTCGTTAAGCAGCGCAATCGCCGTTTCACCAGCCAACAACATATCCAAAATTAAAGCGTCAGGTTGCCAATCGTCAATAATCTCAATCGTCTGACCACCAGAAACCGCCACTCGATGTTCCGCCCCAACATCCGCGGCAAACTTGCCCAGGATATCCGCCCAATTCTTATCATCCTCAACGATTAACAGTTTTTTCATATCAAACTCAACTGCCGACTAATTGGCATTTCTACATAAAAAGTCAATCCATCGCGGTGACGAATCAGACCAATCCGCCCGTTCATCGCCCGCGCAAATTGATTCGCCACGTAAATCCCCAGCCCGCTACTTTCCGGCCTTGTTCGCACGGTTTTTCGCGTTTCCATTTCATCAAGCAAAAGCCGATATTCCTTCAAACTCATCATCGGCCCAAAATCTCGCACACTCATCCTTACGGCATCTTTTGTCGCCTTAACCGAAACCTTAATCTCCGATCCGTCCTCCGTATACGCCAACGCGTTATTCAAAAAGTTCGCTAAAATTCGCCCCAAAAGCGTTCGGTTCGCTAATATCAATTGACTATTTCGACTGCTCTTAGGCCAGCTAACTTTTCGCCCATAAAGTATTGCGTTGAACTTCGTTTCCATCGCTACTTGCTGGCATAAAGCCAACGGATTGACCGGTTCAAGCGGAAATAACGACGGTGTTAAATTGGCTGAATTCGCCAAATCGATCGTAAGCTGCAACGCCTGCTCAGAAGTCCTAATAATTCGTTGCTGGATCTGAGTTTTATCGGCAGAACTGGTTAAATTGTCGTCCAGCAGTAGCGCCAATTGCCTAATCAAAGCCAGCGGTGTTTTCAGCTCATGTGCCGCCACCAAAACGCTCGGTAATCCCCAAAAATCAGCATCACTCCACTCTTTACCTGCCATACAATTCTAGTATAGCAAATATGTACTGGGTTTTTCTATTCAGAGATTTTTACAGTGCTCAATATAGTCTGGAAATCTGGCTTAAATGTATCCGCGTCGGTTGAAAAACGAATAGTTTTATCGCGAACCTTCATCAAAACCACAGAGCCACGCAATTCTTTCTCAAACGTACCGTCAATTCGAGTCGCTGAAATTCCGTTAAACTCAGTACTACTTGAGGTCAATTCACCCTTCTTTAGTCGTGATTGATAATCATTCAGCACCGTATCCATATTCTTGTTGATAATCTCCAGCCTTAACGCAAACCGACTATTTTTATTAGTTGTCGAAGGAACTGAAACAGGGTGAAGATAAGCTTTGTAATCACCCCTGTCACTGCCGTCATTCCCTATATATACACTCCAAGTTTTTGGATACATGAACGATACTCGACCGTATTCAGCAGGACCAACAAATTCAATACGCGGGTTTTTTGCTTCTTCAGAAAATTTCTTCTGGTCTGATTCGGCTTGTTCGCTCTTACCCTTAGCAACTTCAATCGCAACTTTACTATCAACACTGCTCTTTTCTCGGGAATATTGCATGTACGCCCAAATTGCCAAAGATCCAGCAATCAAAAACAATATCAGACAGCCGATTGTGCCGACCATCCAGCCATTAACTGAGCCACGCTCACTCTTATCTCTCGTCATCATATTGTAAAGTATAGCTTATGCTTTAATTGATGTAAAGATCCTACTCAGCGTTGAAATCCTCACTAAGAACCTCGATATCATGTCGCATATCTTCCAGCGTAGCAGTAATTTTTTTTGATAACTCTCTCGCCTCAATAAATCTCTGTTTCGCCTCATCCAGATTAAAATCATCGCCTTGAAACCACGCGATTCGCTCGTTCAATTCAGCCATCATTTGCTCAATTGTCATATCGTTGTTCACTATTCTCAATCCTCGCTTTCATAATTATATCTTTTGTTGTAATCTCTACAATATTACCAATCTGTAAATCACCCTTGATCATTGCATAACCACGACGCAGCGCCATTTCCGGATCATACTCAGCGATGACTTTTTGTTGCGACAATGTTGCATTTACAGCCGCATCCACACGACTTGACCACTGTTTTAGCGCTTCTTTTTGCAACATTGTTGCATTAAGCGATTGCTCTTCGATAGCTCTACAGATTGAATCTTTCGCGTCAATTAGCCTGTAATGTAAATGCCGAATTACTTCTCGCTTGTCAGGAAACAGCAATTGCGCAGCGTTACTCGGCGTGGCTGCACGAACATCCGCCGCCAAATCACATAAACTCTCATCAATTTCATGACCAATTCCAGTCATTGTCGGAATGCGACTACTCGCCACCGCGCGTACTAGTTTTTCATCATTAAAACTCGCCAAATCTTCCGCACTTCCACCGCCACGAATCAAAACAATCACATCTGGAGATTCTGACATTTGATTAAAATATGACATTGCTCGCACGGCTTGATCTGCAGCATTCGCACCCTGCACATTAACGTTGGCAACTACAAATTTCACACCACCCCAACGCTCACCGGAAATCTTCATAAAGTCAGCATATCCCGCCGCTTTCGTGCTGGAAATAACAGCCACCCTCTGAGGATATTGCGGTAATGGACGCTTTCTTTCAGAGTTAAACAAACCCTCAACTGTCAATTTTTGTTTCAAAAGCTCAAAACTTCGCTTCAAGCTTCCCTTGCCTAATGGGCGAATCTCTTGAACATTTAAACTAAAGGTACCTTTATCCCTAAGCGCCGGCATCGCTCGAACGACAACTTTCATTCCATCTTCAATTGGCGTGCGTAAATTGCTAAAACCAACAAAACACCGAACCAGCCCATCATCATCTTTCAGATCGAAAAAAGCGTATTTCGGAGGATAAGACTTAAAACTAGAAACCTCGCCCTCAACTTCAACCATTCCAGCAAAAGCCACGTCAAAGGTTTGATTGACAACTGCTATGAAATTGCTAACGCTAAATCTGGGAATCATCTGGCTTGCCGTATTTAATCAGTGCGTGTTGATAGAAAATATAGCCAAAGATAATCGTGCCAGTAAGTAAAATTGCTCGCGTCAAAATTATTCCAGCAATCGCCAAATCCGGCGGAGTGCCTGCCATACTTAAGAAAATAATCATAATAGTTTCATAAACGCCCGTTCCTCCAGGCGTAAACACGACAATCGCTGCCAATCCCGCCACGCCGTATCCAACCATCAGAATCGCCGGATTAACAAAAACACCCAGCGACAGAAACGCCACAGCAAACATCGCTACGTCAAAAACAGTGTAAACGGTTCCCCAAATCATCGGTTTTATTAGAAGTTTCGGATGATTGGATAAATCTTGAAAATCGTCCTGCATATCAACAAAAAACTCTTCGACTTTCTTCGACTTCATTACTCGACGTTTTTTACCTAAAGTAGCAATTTTTACTAGCGTATTAATAAACCTCGACAGCCCAGCCGCAGTTGCCTGCATACGACGCTTTGACGAAAACACGAAAATCAGACCAAACGTCAGCGCCAAAACCACGATGATAAGCAAGAAACTCGCCGCAACGATATAACGATTAACCTTACCGTCAATAGCCAGCGCCAACACGGCAATCACCAACAAAACCAAAAGCGACAAAAATCCCGTAACGTAACGAATCACCTGCGCAAATGTCGAACGCGCCGAACTCACGCCAAGCTTGTGCATTCGCCACGTCGTATACGAAATACCGCTAACTCCGCCCGACGGAAAAATATGATTGACCAAATTAAGCTCCAGCGCAATCCTCGTCTGCTCCAGTCTGGAAATATGATGAATCAGGTTCTTCTCTCTTAAATACGAAAAAATCATCTCGCCGCCAGCAAAGTACACGATAATCTGAAACGGCAATAGTAAGAATAATAGCCATAAATCCGCGTGCAAAAACAGATTCCACGCCTTCACTAGCTCATGCCGAGATAGAAAAATTATTATCACCAAAACCACCAACGTCAAAACGCTCATAATGGCTCGTGGCGATTTCAACAGTTGCAACACCTTCGGTAACATAACCTTCATTATACCACGATAAATGTTATAATTACGACATGTTTATAGCTATTCTTGGACGTCAACCAGAAATCTCTATCGCTGAATTAGAGGCAGTTTACGGTGCTCAAAATGTCCAAAAAATCTCCAACCAAGCCGCCACGGTTAATTGCGACAATTTTTCAATTGACAATCTCGGCGGAACGATTAAATGCGGACAAGTCATCACAAAGATAAAATCGCAAAAATCAGACCACAATACCCTGCTCCAAGCCTCAAAAATTATTGTTGAAAAATACACGAAAAAACTTTCACATAGCCAGAAAAAAATAACGCTTGGAATAAGTTTTTATGGCAATAAAACAGATCCGAGGAATGTCCAAAAAATCGGAATTATCTTAAAAAATAACTTGAAAAAATCTGGCGTTAGTTTGCGTCTAATTCCTAATAAAACCGCCGCATTGTCCACCGCAACTTCTCATAACAATAAGCTCGGCAGATTTGAGGCGAAAATTGAAATTATTATAGCTAAGAACGTATATGGAGATTTGATAGTTGCCGAAAGTCGTGGCACTCAAAATATCAATTCGTACACTCAGCGCGACCGTGGACGACCAAAGCGCGACGCCTTCGTGGGAATGCTTCCGCCTAAACTTGCACAAATTATGATTAACCTGTCTGGTGCA
The DNA here is from genome assembly GCA_963541875.1 of uncultured Candidatus Saccharibacteria bacterium. Classification (GTDB taxonomy): domain Bacteria; phylum Patescibacteriota; class Saccharimonadia; order Saccharimonadales; family Saccharimonadaceae; genus Nanosynbacter. The sequence continues at coordinate 16,594 of CAUTVA010000004.1, read as the reverse complement.
AAACCTAACGATTACCTCTGGGATCCGTTTTGTGGCACAGGAACGGTACTACAAGAAGCTGCGCTTATCGGCGTAAATGCTTATGGCAGCGATTTGAGCGATAAGATGATATCTTACACAACCGAAAATATGAACTGGGTGGAAAAAACTTTTTCAACAAAAACTTTCTGGCAAGCGCATCAGGCCGACGCCACCTCTGTAAAGTTAACAGATGAACAGAAAGAGCGAATTTCTCGCGTTGTTTGCGAAACATATTTGGGTCAGCCGTTTTCTGCGCCGCCTAGCCCAGAAAAACTTCACGAAGTAGTCGGAAATTGTAATCACATAATTAGCGGTTTTCTGCAAAATATCCGCTCGCAAATTCGCCCAGACACGACGCTTTGCATAGCCGTTCCAGCTTGGCAAAATCGCGAAGGTAAATTTACTCACCTGCCTCTGATAAAGAATCTTAAAAAACTTGGATATCAACAAATTATCGATAAAAACCTCTTATATTACCGTGAAGATCAAGTTGTTGCCAGAGAAATATTGGTATTAAAACCAGCAGATATAGCCAAAACCGCTTGACAACTGGCTTTATTTTCGATAAACTAGAACAGATTGTTTTATAGAAACTATAAGGAGTAAAGAATGTCAAAGGTTAAAGCTGGTGGTTCTAGTAAGAACATCCACAACAATGCTGGTCAACGTCTTGGCGTTAAGCGATTTGGCGGTCAAAAAGTTTCCGCTGGAGAAGTTCTAGTTCGCCAAACTGGTGCCACAAAGATCGCTGGTGATGGTACATACGTTAGCCGCAATTTCACCATCCACGCTGCAAAAGATGGCGTAGTTGGCTTTAAGTCAGTTAAGAAAACCAAGTTTACCGGCAAATCAGAACGCCGAACGCAAGTTGTTGTTCTTTAATCGGTAAAAACTTTTTATTAAAATAGCTCCGGTAAATACGGAGTTATTTTATTATTAATAATTATTTCTTACATGCTCGAGAAGTGCCCTTGCAGAATCCCTATGCATACCACTTCTCCCCCTGCCGTCCCTGTAATGAGTAACCATTTCGTCTTGCCTACCTACATCAAATGAGCCATCCATCATAGCAATTGCCAGCACTACAGTATATTCGCGACTACGCATTTTACCCGCATAATAATTACCTCCGAGATAATTAGGAGATTTTAGATTATCCTCTGAATCACGAAGAACTCTGTCTGCCAAAGCGCCTGGATTAACGGCCGCCAGCCTATCAAGCCTAGAGGTTAAATATTCAAACAAGCGGCAACGCGTAATGTGACTAGATCTAATGTTATTTATGATCATTTTAGAGTCAAGCGACCTCTCGGGATTAATTATTTGCATTAACGATGTATTTGTAGCTAGATTATCAATAGTCTCTTCCGCAGCATTAAAGCTCTTCTCGGATACAGGAACTCCTTTTGGGTTTCTAACGGCAGCGTCCTCTACATTATTTGACGGCACATAATTCGGATCGTATAGATAATCATAATAGTTCACTCGCACAGATTCGTCCTCAAAAGGCATGCCATCTACATCAGTCTCTAGAGGCTTTGTCAGTTCTCGCACTCTCTCGTTAAAACGATCTAGCTCTGGACTATCACTTTCATCTAGTCCCGTTTCTGCAGTCGACAGACTATCCCATTCACTAGTCGTATGTTTCTGCCGCCAAACTTGCTCAGCAGCCTTCACTCCTTCTTTAAGCATTTTCTCAGTAGATTTTCCATAAAGATCCTGAATATAAGATTCGTCAAAACCTTTATTTGCTTCTCGACTTTGGAGCTTCTTCAATGGCACAATCTTAGTTGCAGGAACATACTCTCCATTAACTTCAATCAGTTTATGTACTTTCACAAATAATTCAATCGGACTAATCCCCTTCTCAGAATCAGTATCACACACACTTAGCATATCGCCAGCAATCCAGCCTCCATCATACCTGACGCCTTTTCCGTCTTGACCACTGCGAATAACGGTTAGTGGAGATGTTGTAATATCTGGGTCAGCATCGGCATGAAAAATTGCAACTACATAGTCTTCCAATGTTTTCGGTTCTTGCTCGGAGTTCTGTGTTGGTTTTTCCATATATAGCTATTTTATACCAAAAAACAAACAAAAAGTCAACCCCTAAGAGGCTGACCTTCCGCTCGATTTGTTTATCTATTGAATACCCAAATGATGCTTTACACGAGCCACAACGTCGCCAATTACAACCTGAGATTTCACCAAATAATCATCAACACCCAAGCTCTCAGCACGTTCCTTGTCCTTTGGTTGGCTGAGTGCCGTTAACATAATAATCCTCACGTTAGCAGTTTCTGGCGTATTGCGAAGAATATCCAAGACATCAAAGCCGCTAATCTTTGGCATCATTACATCTAAAAGAATCAAATCTGGACGATATTCAACAGTGGCAGACAGAGCGTCCTCTCCGTTATTGGCCTCTCTAACATCAAACCCTTCAATCTCTAGTCGCGACCTATAAACCGCAGACAGAGCCATGTCATCCTCAACTAGTAAAATCTTCTTTTTTTGTCCGTTCATACTATCTCCATTTTATGTTGTCCAGCCCAAAAACACAAGCTTTATAACGACTTCGCCTTATCCATCTGCGGATCTACGTTATTATTGACATCGTCCGACGAAAGATCAACTTTTACATCAGGCTCTATGCCAGTTTTATCTATATTTTTGCCCTTTGGTGTGTACCATCTGGCTTCAGTAACTTTCATTTGCGACCCGCCAGGCAGCCCAAGCACAATCTGCACGCTCCCCTTGCCGTAGCTCTTCTGCCCAACCAGCGTGGCTTTTCCGTATTCACGAAGCGCCCCAGCCGTAATTTCGCTAGCACTGGCGCTATTGCCGTTAATAAGCACCACCGTCTTCATATTGCCCAGAATTGGCGTTCCAGTTGTACGCAGCGTTTTAACAATTTCAGAACCTCGACGCTCGGTCATAGCTATTTGATTGTCCAGCCAAATACCCAATAGCCCTTGAGCAGCTCCAACCGTTCCGCCCGGGTTGTTTCGCAGATCCAAAATCACCTTCTTAACACCTTTTTCAACAAATTCCGAAGCGTATTTCCTGGACAAGCTTACTGTATCATCGCCAAATCGGTTAACTTTCAAAATACCAATTTCTCCATCAATTTCCGACTCCACTGCCGGAGAAACTATATTCTGACGCACAACCGACACCTCACGTGTTTTACCATCGCTTAATAATGTCAATTTAACGGAAGTCCCAACTTCTCCGCGAATTTTACTCACAACTTTTTCCACTGACCAATCAGAAGAAGCCTCGTCGTTCACCTTAACAATCGCCTCACCAGCCTTAATTCCCGCCTTCTGAGCCGGACTGTTTTCCAGAGGTTTTATGATAGTCGGCTTATTATTCCTAAGACCAATCTCCGCACCAATTCCACCGCCAATTTGACCGCTTAATGACTTGTCAAACTCCTTCGTCTCATCAGGATCCATATACGCCGTATGAGGATCGCCAGCCGCTTCAACTAGCCCGCGATTGGCGCCATAAATCAACTTTTGAGTATCCAATTTTCCATCGTAATTAGCAACTAGCTCTTGGTATGTTTTTTGAACGCTAGATAAGTCAATAGTCTTATTTGAAGTTCTAACGCCAAATACCGACGCCACGTTAGCAAACAGCGCATCAGAGCGAGCTCCCGCCACAAAGCTAACAATAGCCACAATAACAAGCGTCAAAAACCAACTTAATTGCTGTCTTTTCTCTCCCGTAACCATATGCTTATTATACTACAAAACGCCCGTTTAACACGAGCGTTTTTGTGTATCACTATGCTGATTAGAAGTAAACGTATGTCAATCCTGAAGCTGAGCGTGTGTAATGCCTATATAAACCATCCCAGGCAAAGTTGTAATCGCTAACGGTAATAGTTCCGTCGCCATTGACAGATTCAACATACATAACGTGTCCGTAATATCCAATATTCATCACGGCTGCTGCACCAGCTTTTGGTGTTGAGCCGCTAGAAATACCATAGCGCGCTGCAGTTGACGGCCACTGATTCGCGTTACCTGCGCCACCAAAATGTGGAACATATCGTCCAGTACTATGAATCTTCCAAGCCACATAACTCACACATTCACGCGTGTATAGTCCCCACGGATCGATATAAGCATCAAGTGGAGCACTTGCCCAAACGCCAGGATAACCGCCACCGCCAGGTACGCCGCCTGGAATGGAGACATTACTGCCGCCAAGAGCTCGTCGGTTGGCTGCAGCCTGCTCTTCTCGCAACTTCGCCACCTCAGAATTGCGCTTTTGAGCCAGAGCTGCGTAGTTATTTTGGTCATTCTTCGTATCAGCAATTAATTTTGCTTTTTCAGACTGCTTAGCCGCCATTGCATTGCGCTGCAATTCTTGGTCGCGAAGCGTATTCTCGACAGACTTCTTATTCTCTTCCAGCTTTTTCTGCAAAGACTTAATTTCTTTGATCTTATCATTCAACGAAGTTTTCAAAGAATTACGCTGTTCTTGCTTGTCGATGTAATCGCTAATATTTTTTGAGCTAGCAAGCATCTCCAGCGGCGAAATCTGATCATCAACATACAAATCTGCCAAAATTCGCCCCATCGCTTTACGATTGTGCTTAATTAGCTCTTCGTTCTTTTTTATCTGATCATTAAGGCTATTAATCTTCTTTTGGCTATCAGAAATCTGTGTCTGAATAGCTGATATTTGTCCATTTATCTTATCAAGTTCCGCCTGTAAACTATCAGCCATCTCGCCCAAGCGCGAAGCCTCAGAATTATAATTATCTGCTTCTTGTTGTTTTGCCTGAATTTCGGCGTTATAGTCGCGAGCCAATACGTGTGATGCCAAGCCAAAAATGCCCGATCCAGCGAGCAATGCAGACATCGCCACCAGAGACGCTCTGCTGACCAATGATGCCGAAACTGGTGTGGTGGACCGTAGTTTCATACGTCTATGTTAGCATAAGCGTAATCAGTATGTCAAGAACTTTTACAACTTAAGGTATTTGCGAGTTGCCACCCAAGATGACGCCACACCAATCGCCGCACCAACCAGAATCATGCTCAAGAAAACCAGCACGCCGTACATTTTTAGATGATTCAAAAGATTATCTATAGGAATGCCGTATTTCACCATCGGATCATGCGCAAGGATTAACAACCCATATCCAACCACTGTTGCGATAATTGCCGCGATAAATCCGTACATTATAGCCTCAACGATAAACGGACCTCTGATGAAACTGCGTTCTGCGCCAATCAACTTCATCATCTCAATCTCGTCCTTGCGGTTGAAAATTGCCATACGAATTGTATTAAAGACCACAAGCGATGAAATCACCACGAAAACGACTGTAGCGATTGACCCGCCAATACTCGCCAATCTCACCCAATTGCCAACTGTCTTAATAGCCTGCTGACGTTCACCAGAGAACGACGGCTCCCTGTTAGGGTCTTTATATTTTTTATATAAATCATCAGTTTTAACAAAATTATTTAATGACTGCTGGTTATTCAGTTCCTTCACGGAAACACGAAGTGTCGCCGACATCTCATTGCTAGACTCGCGAATTGCCTCGAGCGTATCTGGATTGTCCTTATATTGCTCAGCTTGCTTTTCACGCGCTTCTTCCGCGGAAATATACTTAACGCTATCGACATTATCTAATTTTTCAATTCGAGATTTAATCGTTTTAATCGTTTTTTCTGGCGTGTCACCCTTTAAGTAAATTGACATATCGGCACGCTTGGAGACATTTGAAACGGTATCAACCAAAACCTGACGCGCTGATAGTGTTATAAACACGATAATCAACGTGACGCTCATCACCGCAGTCGCAGCAATTGTCAGCCAGGCATTACGACTAAAATTATTGATACCATATCGGCACATTCTGACAAACGTCAACCAACCTCGTCGACGCTGACGTATACGAATAGTTTCTTTATTTTTGCTAGACTTTGATGATTTCATTACTGTTTATAACTCCCTCTCGCCTGATCAGAGGTGATTTTACCATGATCAATCGTAATAACGCGCCGCTTCAATTTGTTAACAATCTCCACGTTGTGAGTCGTCAAAATAACCGTCGTGCCATACTTGTTAATCTTTTCTAGCAAGCGAACAATGTCCCAGCTGTGCTTCGGGTCCAAGTTTCCAGTCGGCTCATCGGCAATCAGAATCTTAGGCTGACGCACCACCGCCCTAGCAATCGCTACACGTTGACGTTCACCACCAGAAAGCTGATGAGGAAAATGCTTTTCCTTCCCCTTAAGACCAACCAACTCGATCACCTTCGGCACAGTTGCCTTAATTTCCCGATTTGTCATTCCAGCAATTTCCAGCGCAAACGCCACATTTTCAAACACCGTTCGATTCGGAAGCAACTTAAAATCCTGAAAAACCACGCCAATTTTCCGACGCAACAGCGGAATATGTTTGTCCTTCAAATTGTCATAATCAATTCCGCCAACTACAATTTTTCCAGAGCTCGGCTTTTCTTCCCTGGTCAAAAGCTTCAAAAGTGTCGATTTGCCAGCACCCGACGTACCAACAATAATCACAAATTCACCAGCGCCAACATGAATGCTTGCTCGATTCAACGCCGGCTTATTATTTTTTCCGTAGTTCTTCGTTACCCTATCTAACAGAATCATTACTAGTATTATAACATAAGCTAAATATTTTTAGAATTAGCATTTTGTTCTAAATATGCCGTGATAAATTCGTCAATATCGCCGTCCAAAACACCTTGAGCGTTGCGATTTTCGTGCTTTGTACGCGTATCCTTAACTAGCGTGTATGGATGCAAAACGTAATTTCTAATTTGACTGCCCCAGTTTGCCGATTCGCCAGCCCTAAGATCAGACAAAGTTTCGGCGTGTTGCTCTAATTTCATCGCTAGCAATTTTGACCGCAGAATCTTCAACGCCGTTTCTTTGTTTTGAATCTGCGAGCGCTCATTCTGAATAGCCACCGTAATCCCTGTCGGCTCATGCGTCACTCGAACCGCCGAATCCGTCGTATTTACACCTTGACCGCCCTTGCCGCCCGAACGATAGACGTCAATTCTTAAATCATTCGGATCAATTGATATTTCATCGGGCGCGTCAATTTTTGGCAAAACCTCGACAAGCGCAAAACTAGTCTGCCGCAAATTGTCCGCATTAAACGGACTTAATCGCACCAAACGATGCACGCCATTTTCCGACCGCAATTTTCCATAAGCAAAAGATCCAGAAATCTCCAAAACGACCGTTTTAATTCCAGCGTCGTCATTTGTCGAGCGCTCCAGTGTATCAACTTTCATTCCAGACTTTTCCGCCCAGCGCAAATACATTCGCTCCAATATTGCCGCAAAATCCTGAGCATCCAGTCCGCCCACACCAGCAGAAATACGCATAATTGCCGAACGGTTGTCATATTCGCCAGAAAACAACAAATCGGTTTTATGCCTATCAAAACTCTTATCAATCGCTTCAATCTGTGCTTGGAATTCCGGCAATAAATCGTCATCGCCAAGCTCCATCAGCTCCACCATATCGCCAACCTGCACAGTCAAAGTCTGCCAAGGCTCGACGGTCTGACGAAGATTGGCGGCCTGTTTCGTTAATTCTTGGGCGTAATCAGGATTATTCCAAATTTCTGGCTGGTTTAATTGATCATCCAGCTCCGCCAATTTCTGCTCCAAATCAGAAAACTTCAGCGCTTTTTTAGCCTGTTCAATTTCTTTTTCTAATTCACCAATTTTCTTTTTTAGCGGTTGCATATATTTTATTGTACCATGACGAAGGGTCGCCTAATAATACGATAACCCATACGAGATCTCGCCCGATCTTGCTGCGACCATGTATCTGCGATAGAAGGTCGTACTTTCTCATACCATGACCTAATAGATTCTGCCTTCTCTGGGCTAAGATTTTTCACCGCAGCTTCAATCATACGATCTGTAACATATTGATTAAGACTTTCAACACCCTCCCCCATAAGCCTAGCTGTACCTTCTTGAATTTTATTAGCGATACCACGTCGACTTATATTGAGTTTAGCCTCATGCTCGCCGTAACCTTGTAAACACTCTACCCTATCAATCTTGCCATCTTCATCAAAATAAGCAGTTGGCGTTTGACGTTCAATATCCGCCGTTCTATAATCCTCTAAAATTTGGTTCGCTTCAGCTTCACCTATCTCTCCTGTCCTTAAGGCAAAACCTACAGCAGCTTCAAATTTTTCTGGCGAAGGAAAATACCATTTCAATGTATCACCCTCGACAACACGAAACCCCAAATCTCCCTTCGATTTCGGCGCGCAATAACACATACCGCCTAAGAATATTCTTAGCTCCTCTCCCCGACTAGAGTCCATGTATGTATATCGAACAACTTTGTTCTCAGTATAAATATTCTCTTCAGGGATCTCAACAACCGGCAGACCAGTTCTATTTCCAAGACCAAGCATATTCGCCGCCAGACCAGAATCAACAGGTTTTTTTCGAGAGTCTACCTTATAGAAAAACCCAACAGCCCTTAATCCACTACGACCAAGCGCTACAACTTCATTATAAGTACGCGGTGAACCGCGTTCAAGCAATTGGTCCGGCGAGAGCAGTCCTCTAGATTGGCTTTGAGCCACAAGACGCCCCTCATTGCTATTTATCGCACCAGCGTCAGTTGGCGAAGTAAGCACAACGCTCGATTCAGGGGCAGCTACGATAATGCCAACATCCCCCCATGTAGCGGTATGATTCTGATCTATTAGCGACATGCTTAACGACACCCTTTCATCAATCCTCTCTGGCTCCTTAAATACATCGATCGATTGATCGCCTGCCCCATCAGTAACAGTCCCTTCGTCCTGCGTTACCAGATTATTAAGAATAAGGGCATTACCTCTAGCAAAGGGATTAAAAGCATGTACTAAATAGCGAAAGTCATCAGGATTATGCTTAACAGGGTCAGTTGTCTGACCCCAATACACAGGTTCATCTTCGCGAATGCTGTAAGGTTTTTGATTCGTAGGCTCTGATAATTCAAATGACATATTTTATATTATACACTATATATAGACATAAGTCAATAACACATTCTGCCGTACCATTTTTCAACGCTCAATTCTCTGTTAAAATAAAAAGATGTATAAAGATATTGAGAAAATTCTATTTACGAACGAAGAAATAAAAACGGCAGTTCAGAAACTTGGGAAAAAATTGACCGAGGATTATCACGATAAAAATCCTGTTGTCGTGGGTATTTTACGCGGCGCGGCGCCGTTTATGATCGACTTGATACAAGCGATGGATTGCTATATGGAAATTGATTTCATGGCAGTTTCCAGCTACGGCGATGACACAAAATCTTCTGGATCTGTAAAAATTATCAAAGATTTGGATACCGACGTGGCGGATAGGCATGTGTTGATAGTTGAGGACATAATTGACAGCGGTCGAACCGCCCAGGCGCTAAGAGAATTATTTGCCGCAAAAAATGCTGCGTCGGTAAAAATATGCTCACTATTAGACAAACCAGCGCGGCGCGAAGTTGATGCAAAAGCCGATTACGTCGGCATCGATACGCCGAATGAATTTGTCGTTGGCTATGGTTTGGATTTCCGCCAGCAATATCGCAACTTGCCATACATCGGCGTCTTAAAACCAGAAGTTTATCAAGATTAAAGCTCTTCTACGGCGGCGACAAATTGCTCGCCACGATCAGAATAACTCTTAAACATATCAAAGCTGGCAGCCGCTGGGCTAAGGATCACCGCGTCGCCAAATTGCGCTTTATTTTTAGCTAATTTGGCAACTTCTTTCATTCCTGCCATATTCAATTGGACAATTTCGCAATCAATTTTTTCTTCCCTTAAAACTTCCCCAATTTCATCAGCGTTATCGCCATTGATAATTATCAGTCGCACGTTTTGCCTGGCGATTTCTTTTGCTAGTTCAGAATAGTCCGCGCCTTTATCCGAACCGCCCAAAATCAAGATTTTCGGCTCCGCAAAAGCTTTTAATGCCGCAATCGCACTGCCCGGAGTGGTCGAAATGCTGTCATCGTAATATTTCACGCCGTATTTTTCAGCAACAAACTTCAGTCGGTGCGGTAGACCCGTAAACTCGCTAAGCCCCTTCTTTATCTCATCATCCGACACGTTCGGCAAAATCGACTTCACCGCCAATATCGCTGCGCAAGCATTGTCGACATTATGCTTCCCTGGCAGGCGAATTGCAGAAATTATATCGTCCGAAAGAGCAAATGGATATTCCTTTTTCTGCGCCAAACTCGCATCTGCAATCGACGAACTAAACTCATTTTGAGAATTATAGACAACATAATCGTCCGCGGTTTGGGACTTGGCAATATTCGCTTTTGCCGCCAAATAATCATTAAAATCAGTGTGGACGTTCAAGTGGTCAGGTTCAATCATCAGCACCACGGCAACGTGCGGAGATTTCTGCAAATCCCACAATTGAAAACTGGACAATTCGTAAACGACAATGTCATTTTTCTCAATTTTCGGCAAAATATCCAAAGCTGGCACGCCAATATTTCCCACCAAATGAACGGTTTTACCTGCCGCGTGCAAAATCGACGAGATAAAACTGCACGTCGTTCCCTTGCCTTTTGTGCCAGTCACGCCAATTATAGTCGCTGGGCAATTGGCGAAAAACTCATTTGTCGCCGACCAAATTCGACCGCTAGTCTTTATCTTTTTTGATGGAAGACTTGGCGACCTAACAATTAAATCCGCGTTCTCCAGTCCCGAAAATCCCATCTGATAAGCCACATTTTCCGGCAAATTATCTACTTTTTCACGCTCGTCCGCCACTAAAAAATCAGCTTCCGGAAATTTCTCCCGAAAATATCGCAAATTAGATTGACCTTCGACACCAAAACCAGCAATGACAATTTTCATAACCTGATTATATCACGGGCAATTTACGATTACACCCTAAAACAGCTTGTCGAGCTTATCGTACAGCTTTGTTAATAGCTCTTTTTCTTCCGAAGTAACCGCCGCCAACGTCCACGTGTTGGATGCAAAAAATTGACGCGCCGTTTCAATCAACTGATCAGGAGTTACCGCCAAAATAGAATCTGGAACGGCAGCATAATCTCTCACGAAATCGTCAGCAAAATATCGTCCTACGTAAAAATTACTTACTTGCCCAACAGTTTGAGCGCCCATTTGATAGCGACCCAACGAATATGACTTCACACTTTCCAAATCCTCTTCAGAAATAGATCCAGCCAAAACTTTCTTTAATTCTCTCACGATAATATCAAAAAGTTTTTCTGCAGTCTCGACATTTACTTGTCCGCCAAAATCCCAAGCCGAATCGTAAAAACCAATTGATGTGTCACTAAAAATACCATAAGCCAAGCCTTTTTTACGAGCCGCTCCAAAAATCCGTGAGCTCATCGTTCCAGTCAAAATATGGTTCAATGCGTTCATAGCCGTGACTTCTTCATCGCTTAACTCACGCGGGATCATCATTGACCAGCCAAACGTCAAATTCGTCGCCTCTTTTCGTCTGACTAAAACCGGATTAGCCCTACGCGGCTCATCGCGCGGAATAACAAATCGCTCGCCCGTCTCTAATTGCCACCCCTCAAGATGTTCTTTAATAGCTGCTTTTCGTCCAGCCATTTTTCCAGCCACCACAAACCGCATATTCTTCAAAGTATGCGTTCGCTTGTGATGATTTTTAATATCCTTTAGTTCAATATTAGCAATTGTTTTTAAGCGCTGATTATACGTCAAAATATCCTCACCCAGCGCCTGCTGAATGCGCGGCCACATCACGCGGTTGTGATTGTTAAGATAACCAGTTAATTCAGAGCGAACATTACCCTTTTCCGCCTCAAGCTCATCGGCGTTGAATCTTGGCGTTGTAATAGCCAGCCTCTGAAGCTCCAAAATCCTGTCCCACTCAAAATCCGCACAAATCGCTTCATAAACCATTGAATAGTCAGAAGTGTAAGCGTTGTGATAAGCGCCGTTCTTGGTAAATTCCTGCTCGTAATTATGCTCCGAACGAAACTTTTCATTCGCGCCGAACGCCATATGCTCCATAATGTGAGCCGTTTCGTAAATATCTTTATTCAGAACGTAGCGATTTCCCGCCCTGAACTGCACCTGAAAACTCATTACCGTAGCATCTGGAACGTCAATCAACAAGCCGCGTGCACCATTCTTCAGTCTAATTTCCTCAACTGTATGTTTCATTGCCTAATTCTCTGATTATTTACGATTTTTCTTACGGTTCTGTCGCTGAGCCTTTTTCTTCTTTCGAGCTTGATTCTTCGCACGATTTGATTCCGCGCTAGTCTTGCCCTTTTTCACAGAGAAGTCATCGTCGCGATTTTCCTCGCCCGAACCAATTTCATTTACGCCACGCTCAACGGCATTTTCCGCCAACCTAGTTAGCTCGGTGTCATATTCATCGTCTTGAGATTGACGGACTGTAGCGTCGGCTTTATGAATATTGAATATCGTTGCCAAAACTTCATCGCGGAGATTAGCTTGCAAACTCTCAAACAACTTCTGAGATTCTGATCGATATTCTACCAAAGGATCGCGCTGTCCAACACTTCGCCAGTGAATTCCCTCGCGCAAATGTTGCATATTTTCCAAATGCTGCATCCACAATGTGTCCAACACCGCCATGTAAACTTCGCGCTCAACTCCACGCAAATCATCAGCGCCAATCTCACGCTCTTTCTCTGCGTAAGCCTCTTCAGCCAGCTCCAGCGCCTTCTCATAGCGCAGACGATCTTTCTTTTCCTTACCAACCTTTTCAATTTTTTCCTTATCAACCGGGAAAATAACCGAGAAATCCTCGACAAACTTTGGATTATTCTTTGATGGAAGAGTTGTCAATTCGTGAACTTTAGCTCGCAATAATCGCTCAATTTCTGGCTTAATATTATCGCCTTCCAAAATCCTACGTCGCATAACATAAACGACGCGACGATGACGGTTAATCACATTGTCGTATTGAACAACATTTTTGCGCGTATCAAAGTTGTAGCCCTCAACTCGCTTCTGTGCTGCTTCCAACGTTTTCGATACGGCGCGAGTTCTGATTGGCGTATCATCATCAACACCTAACCTGTCCATCAATGACGCAATTCGCTCGCCCTGGAAAATTCGCATCAAATCATCTTCGGTCGAAACGTAAAACTGAGTCTCGCCTGGATCGCCCTGGCGTCCGCCACGACCACGGAGCTGATTGTCAATTCGGCGTGATTCATGACGCTCTGAACCGATAACGACCAATCCACCAAGTTCCTTGACACCCTCGCCAAGCTTAATGTCGGTACCGCGACCAGCAATATTTGTAGCCAAAGTAATCGCGCCTTTTTCACCAGCTTTCGCCACAATCGCAGCCTCACGCTCATTATTCTTAGCGTTCAGAATCTCAAACTTAATACCCTCTTTTTCCAGATATTTAGCAATTTGCTCATTCTTTTCAATAGAACCAGAGCCAACCAAAACAGGACGACCTTGCTTATGGTAATCCTTAATCGCCTCAGCGACAGCTTTGAGCTTGGCTTTTTCAGTCTTGAAAATCAGATCTTCCTTATCCTCGCGAATAACTGGTTTGTTCGGTGGAATTTGGATAACATCAAGTGAATAAATTTGCTGGAACTCCTCAGCTTCAGTGAACGCCGTACCAGTCATACCGCTCAATTTATTGTACAAACGGAAATAATTCTGGAAGGAAATTGTCGCCAAGGTCATGCTCTCTTCCAACACAGGAACGCCTTCTTTTGCCTCAATTGCCTGATGTAAACCTTCGTTGTAGCGGCGACCCTGCATCAAACGACCAGTATGTTCGTCAACGATGATCACCTCACCGTCATTAGTTACAACGTAATCTTTATCACGCTTGAACAATGTCTGTGCTCGCAAAGCCTGATCCATGTGATAAACACTGCGCACGTGATCTGGTGTGTACAAGTTTTTTATTCCCAACAATTTCTGGACCTTTTCAACACCTTCATCAGTCAAGGCAACACTTCGGCGCTTCTCATCCAAAACGTAATCTTCTGGAACCAACTTCGCAGCGATTTTAGCAAACGTGTAATAATTGTCAGGATTTTCAGCCGCTGGAGCAGAGATAATAAGTGGCGTACGAGCTTCGTCGATCAAAATTGAGTCGACCTCGTCAACGATTGCGAAGTTCAATTCACGCTGCCTGAGCAAATCGACATCATTAACCATGTTGTCGCGCAAATAGTCAAAACCAAACTCGTTGTTAGTCCCGTAAGTAATATCCGCAGCATAAGCTTCTTTACGCGAAACCGGACGAAGTTTTCGCATTCGAGGATCGTCGTGATGCTCATTGTCATAATCTTTATCATAAACAAATGACGCTTCATTAATAATCACACCAGTAGTCAGGCCTAGGAAATCATACACTTGACCCATCCAGCCGGCGTCACGCTGAGCCAAATAGTCGTTAACCGTCACCACATGAACACCCTTGCCCTCCAAAGCATTCAAGTAAGTCGGTAATGTCGCCACAAGAGTCTTACCTTCACCAGTTTTCATCTCGGCAACGTTGCCCTCATGAAGAACCATACCGCCAATCAACTGCACATCATACGGGCGCTCACCAATCACACGCTTAGCGGCTTCCCTTGCTACAGCAAACGCATCTGGCAAAATCGTATCAAGCGTCACACTCTTCTTCGACAAACGCTTTTTCAGCTCATCAGTTTGCGCCCGAAGTTCCTTATCTGACATCTTTTCATATTTATCATTCAGACCGTTAATAACGTCAACTTGCTTACGCAATCGTTTCAAAATCTTCTTCTGTGGATCGCCAAAAATCTTACTCAGCGCTTTTTGTTGTGTAATTGCCATAAACCTTAAAACTCCCTCACTTTCAGGCATTTTCAAAAACTTCTTTTATTATAACTTTTTTCGGGCAATTTGAAAAGAAAAAGCGCCCAGAATCTGAACGCTTTCCTGCTAATTTCATCTATCAATTATTTTCGACCGAAAGTTTGCTTTAGCTTCGCCAAAACCCCGCGACTTCCGCCAACGTGAGCCAACACATCATCTTTATACTTACGAACTTGACCATTCAACCTAGCTTCAACAATATCCACCGCAGCCAAAACGTTCATGGTAGAATCTTTAGCTATAATTTTCTTATCTGGCACATTGATGATAACTTCAACCTCGTATTTGTTGCCGCCAGGATTGTCAATCTGCTTAATCTTCACATCTGCAGACGCACTCTTTCGGGCATGTCGCGGCAAGTATTTTCCCAACGAACCAATTTTTCGCTCAACGTATTTTTTTGTTGTAGCGTTCAGCTCATATTTAACGCCAGTAATTGTAATATCCTTAATCATTTTTCCTCCTACTAACTAGTATGCTCTCTATTATATCACGTCACGACCATTCATATACGGACGAAGTACTTCAGGGACAGTCAAAGTTCCATCTGGATTCTGGAAATTCTCCAAAATCACCACCAATGAGCGAGCCAGCGACACCGCAGTTCCATTCAGTGTGTGAACAGATTCAATAGTGCCATTTTCTCGGCGAACTCGAATATTCAAACCACGAGCTTGATAATCAGTACAGTTCGAACAACTCGTCAGCTCACGGTAAGTTTGGTCAACTGGCGACCAATATTCAATGTCGTACTTCTTCGCAGCCGGCGCACCCAAATCGCCCGCCGCAATATTAACCACATGATAAGAAATCCCAATTTGCTGCCAAAGCGCCTCTTCAACGCTAAGAATTTTCTCATGAATCTCTTTAGATTGCTCAGGCAAACAAAACGCGTACATTTCCAACTTATTAAATTGATGAACTCGGAACAAACCACGCGTGTGCTTTCCGTATGTTCCCGCCTCTTTTCGATAGCAAGGACTATATCCAGCATATAGCAATGGCAAATCTTTTTCGTCCAAAATTTCATCCGCATGATAGCCGGTTAATGGCATTTCCGCCGTACCAATTAGCGTCAAATCTTCGCCGTCAACTACATATTCATTGCTACCTTCACCCTTCGGAGTGAAACCTGCGCCCTCAGCTGTTCGCAAATTGACCATATGCGGCACGGTCATAAATGTGAAGCCCTGCTTTGTTACGTAATCCAAGGCAAATTGAGTTACGGCATTTTCCAGCAAAGCCAAATCGCCCTTCAAATAATAAAACTTCGCACCAGCCACCTTAGCGCCACGCTCAAAGTCCACCCAGCCGCGACTTACAGCGTAATCCAAATGGTCCTTTGCACCAGTTTTGCAATCGCCATAAACTTTTACCTCAACGGAATCTTCTTCGCCACCCAGAGGCACGTCGTCAAAAGTGATGTTCGGGACGTTTTTAAGAATTGCTGCGACTTTTTCCTCGGTCGATTTCAAATAGCTCTCACGCTCCGCCAGCTCAACTTTCAATTGCTTGCCCTGATCAATCAGTTCTTGGTCTGGTCGACCACCTTTCATTTTCGCTGAAATTGCGTTACGCTGTTCGCGCAAAGCTTCGACTTGTTTTTGCAAATCGCGACGCTCATCGTCTAATTGCAACAATGCCGCAATATCAACTTTAT
>CAUTVA010000003.1:0-33724 GCA_963541875.1 uncultured Candidatus Saccharibacteria bacterium | reverse complement strand
GAATACTCTTTTCTACCCCTTTGATATTAAGCTTAGCGTCAATATTCGCCTTTGATTTTCTCGACTCAGTAGCAGTCTTTACGTTTAGCTCTATTTTTCCTTGGTCGCGCATGTCAATAACTACCTTACCGTCGGCAGTCATCTTCTTTGCCATAACAGCATTAGACACGGCGTCCGTAACCATCTTTTCTGGATTCTGCCACCACAAGAAATAAACTAGCACAGCAGAAATAATAGCAATAAGAGCTATAACTCCCAGAACTATGCCAATTATCAATCCCGTTTTCTTCTTTTTTGGTTGCATCGGTACGCCATTATATTGTGGCTGCGGTGCAGGTTGATTACCTTGATCCATCATTCCCCCTTGTTTTATATACCTTGAATTTAATATATCACATTAATCTTTAAATTGTGAGAAAAATTGGTTTTTCCTAGCAATCCACTCCGGCGTTTGCCTGACTAAGTATTTGTCGTCCTCAGTGCTATGAAGGTTGATTTTTATAGATTCCTCTAGCCATACGCCGCCACTTGAGCCCTTAAATAACGCGACGCCTTCAGATTTCAATTTGTCGCGCACGAAAGACCCAGCCTCAATGGCATTCTTACATTCCTTTACCTGGCAACCTCTTTGACGAGCGGCCAGCGCCAAATATTGATTAGCTTTCTCACCAACCGTCACAACCCAATCCAACAAATCAGGACTACAGTGCGAACCAAGTTCGGCATGAGCTTGCTCGAAAATTCCCTTTAAGCCATTCATATTGCCAAGTACAGCAATTCGCTGCGGAGTCTCAATTCGATACAAAGACTGTAAAGCCGCTAAGGCAGTCAACGGCGTCGAACTATAACTATCGTCAATCAACCAAGTATTATCCGCACCCTTCAGTAAATTCATCCTGCCAGGCAGTGGACGCAAATTTTCTATGCCCTTTTTTATATTCTCCTCAGTTTCACCAAACGCATACCCGATAGCCGCCGCCACGATCGCTGGACGAATATTATGCTCGCCAATTAGCTTAACATTGACCTCTAATCCGTTAGGATTTTCTGGCGACACAATAAAGCCGTGATGTCCATCTTTCAGGGAAAAATTACGATCGTCAAAATTATACTCCGCCACGGGATCACTTCCGTAAGTAGTGATATTAGGATTCGTCAAAAAACTAGCAAAACGCCCGTCAATGTCATCACGATTTATCATTGCCATTCGCGAGAAATTCGCCAGCGAAATCATCTCATTCGCCACTTCCTCCAAGGAATATTCAACCTGCATTCGACCGTTCGTCACAGAAGTTACAACCGTAATATCTGGCACAACATAAGCCTTAAACCAATCGTTATAGCCAAGTTCCTTTGGATTAAATTCCTGAACAATCACCTGGACTTCCGGTTTTTCGGCCTTAATTCTCTTCTTTACGGCGCGCATCACTTTCCACCATTTGAACAAGCCTTTTTCAGGCATTTTCACGCCCATCATCTGAAGGAAAACGTCAGCTTTCGTCTTCGGCTCTTCATTGCGAAGTTGAATGTCAAATTGTTGCGCCAAAACCGTACCGATAGCTATTTTCGCACTAGCCTTTCCGGCGCTACCAGTTATCGCCACAAGCTTCACTTCTGGATGAACAGCAAAAAATTCTCGCACTAATTTTGCTAGTTTTTCTTCCCTTTTTTTTGAAACAGTAACCATAACTATATCATACCATAAGCATTATAGAAGAGCTGCTACGCGCCCACCCGGGGCATATTTGAATATGTGTTTGTCTTTCAATTGGCAAGCATAGGAGAATGCCCCTATGCGTACCAGCTCATGTTTAATTATGCATTATCGCCCAAAAAAACACAAGCATCATTTCTCATTTACATATTCTGGCAAAACTTTCCCAGCTAAAACTACCGCCATCAAAACTGCAAATCCACACATAATTGACGGAATTCCGATAATAGTCGATGGATCGATGATATTGACAAACGTCGTAGGCGCCATAAATAGAACATATCCCACAATCAACGAACCTAGAGAACGCCGAATGTGTTTACTGGAGGTTTTACTACTAACATACGCATAAGCAATTGCCGCAAATAATAGGCCGTAATAATACAAACCATACCACATTCCGACGCCCGGCTGGTTTTCAAAAATCACATAATTACCCAGGCAAGCCCCAGACTTAATTCCGTTAGCCTCCAATAGAAAATAGCTAATAAACACTGCGGCAAAAGTGTAACCAAGCACAGGAATCCACCGCCTCTTATCGCCAGAAATCTTATATATCAAATGAATACCCAGAGGTGGAAGCATAGTAATTGCAATATAGCCAAGTTTAGCCCAGCCGAGATTATCCAGAAAAATCGCACCTTCACAAACGTTATATTCAGCCCATTGAAACAGCGCCAAACAAATCAACAGCATGATCACAATCCTCGTCACGGCATTCAATTTATATTTCCAAAAAGTATATATCGCCAGAATAATTTCAATTGTCAACGTCGCTAACATTACCGCTGGAGAAAAACAATAGAGTCTCGGTTTTTTAATATTATCCATGCGCAAATTATACATTAATTCATCCCGCGTTTTCTATCATCCTCAACAACTCTTCTTCGTCAATGATTTTCGTGCCGTATTGCTCAGCCTTTTTCAATTTGTTAGCACCAACCTTACCGCCAACCACCAAATATGTTGTGTCTTTAGAAACTGCGGTTTGAAAAACTCCACCGAGATTACGAATTTTATCCGCAGCAGCGTCGCGCCCCATAGATTTCAGAGTACCCGTGACGACAAAACTTTTTCCACTCAAGTTACCAGACTTTTTATTAAACTGAGGAACGACTCCTAGTTCGGCGAATTTGTTGAGCAATTTTACGTTATCCTCATCAGCAAGCCACGCCACTACAGATTCAGCGACAATTTCACCCACACCATCAACTTGTCGCAAATCATCAATTGTCGCTTTTGCCAAATTTTCCATGCTCTCAAAATGATTCGTCAAATCAATCGCCGTTTGCGCGCCAATATGACGGATTCCCAGACCGTACAAAAATCGCTCTAATTCTGGACTTTTTTTATCAGCAATTGCCGAGATTAACTTTTGCGCAGAAATATCAGCAAACCGATCCAACTTCAACAAATCGTCTTTAGTAAGCGTAAAAATATCCGCCAAATCTCTGACCAAACCATTGTCAATCAAAACTTCCACGTTCTTTTCACCAAGCGTATCAATATCAAGCGCACCCTTAGACGCGAAATGCGCCAGAGCTCGCTTCAAAATCAGCGGACCACTAGAGCCCTTAACTCGGTAAACAGCTTCACCTTCCGGTCGCACAAATTCCAACTCCGGGTATTGCCGTTTTAGCTCTGCTTTATAATCAATTGGCTCAGAATCTGCAGGTCGCAATTCCTTCAAGACACTCTCAACTTGCGGAATAATATCGCCAGCCTTAAAAATCACCACAGTGTCGCCTCGTCGAATATCCAAACGCTCAATTTCATCGGCGTTATGCAAACTGGCGTGCTGCACCGTAGTCCCCGCCACCACTACTGGATCAAATACAGCCACCGGAGTCGCCGCGCCAGTTCGCCCAATAGAAATGACTATATCTCTAACAATCGTCGTAGCTTCTTCGGCTGCATACTTATAAGCCACCGCCCCACGCGGATTTTTACCCACCATCCCAAGATTATCGTATATCTCTCGATCATTAATCTTAATAACCAGCCCGTCCGTATTAAACGGCAAGTCATGACGCTTATCGCTCCATTCATCAACAAATTTCATCACGTCGGATAAATTGTCAAAAACACTAGCCTGCTGATTGCGAGAAATCCCCAACGCCGTCAAAGCCTCGTAAGCAAAACTATTCGTCGGAACTTCCGAACTATCATCGCGAATCACATCATATCCGCGAAAATGCAACGGGCGCGCCGCCACCAGCGCAGGATCTAATTGACGAATTGTCCCCGCAGCCAAATTGCGCGGATTAGCAAATGTAGGCGACCCCAAAAACTCCTGCTTTTTGTTCAATTCTTCAAAGTCCCGTTTTAGCATGACAATTTCGCCACGAATCTCTGTCCGACCGTGCAAAAAATTCTCAAAACCCGCCGCTTCACGCAGACGAAGCGGTACGTTTTTAATAGTCCGAACATTATTCGTTACATCTTCGCCAACAAAACTATCGCCACGCGTCACAGCTTGCGACAATACACCATCGACATAAATCAACGCGCACGCCAAGCCGTCCATTTTTATATCCGTAAAAAATTCATGTCGCTGACCCGGTATCAATTTATCAGTTCGCTCAATCCACGCCTCAACTTCACTTTTATCAAAAACGTCATTCAAACTGACCATTCGGCGCGCGTGCTCTACTTTTTGAAAACCGTCGAGCAGCTTATTTCCAACTCGCTGCGTAGGACTATCAATAGTAATCAGTTCCGGATGATCCGATTCAATTTTCTTCAGCTCATCCATCAGGCTGTCATAAACCGCATCGCTCACACTCGGCTTATCTAAGGTGTAGTATTCGTAGCTATAACGATTTAACAGGTCTTTGATTTCGTCAATTCTTGGTTTTTTTGGTGTCACTTTCAACCACCTTTCTGTAGAACAAATAGACATACACGGAAATCATAATTATCGTTACGTAAAGTAAAATCAAGCCAGTTGTCGGGACAATTGGCAGCCAGTCGATACCACTAATCCACCCCTTCAGCGCGCCGTCAAGCAGAATTACCGGAATCAGAACGACCGCCCACAAAAGCACGGACAGAACAACAGCCCACGCAAATCTCAGCAAAATCCGTAATCTTCGACCTGTCACAATATCGCCCGACAAACGCAGCGCGTGAAACGGATACATTCCCGGCAGCGTTACAATGATCATCGCAAAAACAGTAGAAGTCGCCCAATAGATAGACATTGCCACTATCAGAATCGCCGCACCGCCAGCCGCCATCAGAATCGGCGTTTGATTTAACACTCCCGAAGCATTAAGCGCGCTATAAATAATCACAGCCACTGCCGCTGGTACCATTTGAATCAAGAAAACCCCTATGACAATTATTAGCGCAATTATGGGAGATCCAGAGCTATACAAACCATTGCGCATTTTCGGTTTTTTACCAATTAAAATAGCTCGCGTTAGCCAAACGGACGACAACCAAGTTAATAGCCCCAGAAAAATTCCCGCCGCTTGCTGCACATTTCCACCAGCCGTTCCGCTACCGGAAATATAACTAACCGCAACGCCAGAGAATAGGCTAATTGTTGTATAAATTCCGCCGAATCCATTTGACTCAGCCTGATTCATCACATCTTTAAGTTGTTGGTACGTATCTTGCGACATGACTCTGGCTAAGGCAAACGTCAATATCGACATAACGACGATTAATGCCAGAAAAGTCTTCTTATTTCGCCATACCAGACGACAGGCCTCACTGGTCAGCGACCAATATCCTGGAATTTTAAGATCTCGTTGGTAATCTCGTCGCTTAGTCAGCCGAAAACTACGATGAGGGCGACGCTGCAGAAAATTACGTCGCTGCTGATTTAATTTACTAAAGTCCCGTTTAATACCAGGCCACACACCTTTTTTATGATCAGCATTTGACTTCTTAGGATTCTTGATTACTCGTTTTTTGGAGGTTTTCGTCGCCATAATTACATCTTTGTTGCGTTATTTCTCAACCTTGCAATTCTGTCTTCTAGTGGTGGATGAGTACTAAATAGTTTCGAGAAAAATCCGGGTTTCAAAGGATTATTCATGAACAAATTGGCAGTGGAAGAACTTTGTTTTTGCATTGGTCTGCCGTATTGGCGCAATTTTTCCAGCGCGCTTGCTAGCCCTTCAGTATCTCGTGTCAATAGCACACCCGAAGCATCCGCCAGATATTCACGCTGTCTACTAACCGCCAATTGAGTTATTGTTGCCAAAAGCGGCGCCAATATAACCACAATCGACCCGAGAGCGTAGACGATAGGATTAACGTCTCTGTCACGGTCGTCACCATAAAACATCATTCTAAGCGCCAAATCTGCAAATAGACCAATTGCGCTAACCAAACCAAAAGCAATCATACTCACGCGGATGTCGTAATTTCGCACGTGGCTCATTTCATGCGCCATAACAGCCTCCAGCTCACGCTTGTCCATAATATCTAAAAGCCCAGTAGTCGCACCAACAATAGCATGATTTGGGTCACGACCAGTCGCAAAAGCGTTTGGAGCTGGGTCATCGATAATATAGACTTTCGGCATCGGCATACCAGAAGCGATAGACAGATTTTCCACCACTCGCCAAAGCTCAGGAGCGTCATTTTTACTAATTTCCTGAGCGCCAGTCATCATCATAGCCAACTTGCCAGCTATAAAATATTGCAGCCAAGCATACAATATCGCGCATATGAAAATGATAAGCGCCAGTGAATAGCTATCAGTTGCCGCTCCAATAAACAAACCGATAATTCCAATAATTATTATAAACACAGACATAATTAATATTGTGTTGCGTTTGTTTTGAGAAACTGCATTGTACATATGTTAATTATACCAAAAATCGCCCGCTAAAAATAGACGAGCGATTTTCATTTCAGGGTTCAATTAGAACTTTACTTCAACTGGATTTTCGACGCTTGCGCGATCCTCAACATCGAAGAATTCCTTAGCCTGGAAGCCAAACATTCCTGCGATGATATTTGTTGGGAAAGTCTGAATCTTCGTATTCAGGTCGCGAACGCCACCGTTGTAGAATCGGCGAGCTGCTTGGATTTTATCCTCAGTGTCAACCAATTCTTGTTGCAATTGCAAGAAGTTCTGGTTTGCTTTCAATTCTGGGTAAGCCTCAGATACGGCAAATAAGCTCTTCAACGCGCCTTCCAAAGCATTTTCAGCCTTAGCGGTCTCAGCCACGCTGCCGGCATTCATAATTGCTGAACGAGCTTCTGCAACCTTCTCAAACACTTCTTTTTCATGTGTAGCGTAGCCTTTTACTGAATTGACCAAATTTGGAATCAAATCAGTTCGGCGTTTTAGCTGAACAGTAATGTCACTCCATGCCTCTTCTACGCGATTGCGCAACACAACTAAACCATTGTACGCACCGATTACAACTCCTACGAGTACTAATAAAACTACCACTGTAACAATAAGTACAATTACCAATGGACTCATTTCTTACCTTGTCCCTTTCCTATTCAATATTATTTTCTTTACAACTTTGGTGCGCAAGGCGGGAATCGAACCCGCACGACTTTTGGTCAAGGGATTTTAAGTCCCTCGCGTCTACCAATTCCGCCACTCGCGCTTATTTATATACAATCCAGACGCCCGCGCGCCAGACTACTTATATTATACTATATTCGCTAAGTAAATTGTACAATTTTGCAAAATAAAAAATAGCCCAATACTAAGGACTATTTATCAAAAATTGGAGGCACGTACGAGAGTCGAACTCGTCTAAAAGGTTTTGCAGACCTCTGCGTAACCGCTCCGCCAACGCGCCACCGCTTTTATTATATCAGATTTTATAAAACATATCACAAACAACCCGTCCAATAATTGCAATATGTTTGGTGCGAGCGAGAAGACTTGAACTTCCACGAGCGCAATGCTCACTAGCCCCTCAAGCTAGCGCGTCTACCAATTCCGCCACGCCCGCATAGCCACTTACCATTATACCCGATTACGGGGTTTTGTAAACGGACTTTTTCTCTGTCGCCCAATATTGAACATCGACATAGCGATCGACGGGATTGACAACTTCAGTGCTTGCGTCGAGAGCTTTAACGTTCCGAATATGGATATAGTCAAACTTCGGCTGATACAAGGCAATCGCTGGGGCGTCCGCTTGCCAAATAGCGGTGAACTTCGCATAGCGATCAGCGCGTTGCTTCGCTGAGATTTTAGATCGACCACTCTCCAAAGCATCGTCCGCTATCGCATTATTGTAATTGGAGAAATTCAAACCATTGTTGGTTGCCTGTGAAGAATGCCAATAGGCGTAAACATCGGGATCGCCACCCAAGGAAAGCTCGTAAACCAGCACGTCAAAATTGCGCGGCTGCAAAACTGTCTGAAGAATATTTTGAGTAGCGTCATTCGGATCGACAACTTTAATATCCGATTCTATGTTCAGCTCGTCATACCAAACTTGAGCCAAATACCTGGCAACCTTTTCGTAATTGCTATTCTTCAAAACAACCACGTTGAGCTTTAATTTATCATTTCCCTTCTGGCGAACATTATTTACGCTCTTCCAGCCCTCAGCGTCAAGTAGAGATTTCGCTTTCTTGACGTCATAACTAGACGAGTTCGAGCTCTTTCCCAGGAATTTATTAAGCGTTGGACCAGATAATTCTTCCGTAGACAATGACAAAGATTGGCGCAGCTTGGATGTATCAACGCTGAGCGACAAAGCTTGACGAACTGCTTTTGATCGCAAGAACTGACTGTTGTTATTAAACAGCGCGTAAACTCCGTTATTCAAAGAATGTGCTTCTGCGGCGTACATAGATTTTACCTCGGCGGATTGATCGTTATAAATCAATTCTGGAGTTCCTGTAATTTCTCGCGTACGCAAACTTTTCGCAATATCATCCTGCGTCGGATACGCGTACAACTGGAATCGCTCCAACTTAGGCGTGCTGCCATAATAATTGCTATTCGACTGCAAATATAGCACTTTTTTACTGCCATCGCTCGTTACGTTCTGTAGCAATCTAAAGGCAAACGGACCGCTGGATATAGGCGATTTATTAAAATCATGTTCACGTAAATTCGACGGTTTAACATCTTTTAATATATGCTTAGGAATAATCGGGAATGTCAAAGCGTGGACAAACGGCGAATATGACGACGGCAAGATAAACTTCACCGAATCGTCAGACACTTTCTCGAATTTTATAGATTTCCAGCCAGATATCTCAGCTCCAACTTCTGGATTCGCCAATAGCTTCAACGTAAAAATTACATCGTCCGCCGTTAAATCTTGTCCATCCGACCACTTCAAGCCCTTCTTCAGCTTAACCGTATATTCAGTTTCTTTGTCGTTCACGCTGACACTATCCGCCATATCAGCCTTTATATTGCCTGTTGAGTCATATCGATACAAACTTGAAAATAGCAATTTCGCGGCGGATTTTTCAGCATTGGTTTTTGCGAAAATCGGATTTAGATTCTCTAAAGGACCCAACACACCCTCAGAATATGATCCGCCAGAAGTGTATGCCATTGTCGTGAAAGAATTGCGAGAAATATGCCACTGCACCGCACTGGCGCCAATCATCACCAATACTAGAATAATCCAGACAGAAACCCGACGTCGCACATTAGACAAACGGTCTAACCTGGATGTCACGAATTTATGCGCATGGCGCAAGCTTCCCTTTTCAATCTTGCGCAGACGCTTATTGACATCTTTACTGGAAACTTTTAGCCGCGCAAAACGATTCCATGACGAATTATCCGAGCTCAAATCTATTCTCCTATTTTTGCAATCCCGGCAAAATCATACTTGCCAAAATCGATAGCACAAAAATCACCGCAAAAACAATAGTTACGTCAAACAAGTTTTTATCAAATCCGCGACGAGTAGTGAATAATTCCCCAGACGAGCCAAATCCTGCGCCCAAACTTGCGCCTCGTTGCTGCAACAAAATTGCGATAATCATCAGTACGGCAGATCCAAGCGTCACGTACGGTAAAATTGTATCAATTGACATATTACTCCTTTTCTTCCCGCTGCAAAACCAGCGCGCTACTTATAATATAGTTTACCAAACTCAATATAATCCCGGCAATAATTGAATGCGCAAAAGTCATAGAAATCCCGGGAGCCAAAGCTAATGAAATATAAACCATAAAGCCATTTACAATTAAGGTAAACAGCCCTAATGTCAATAGAATTGCTGGCAGGGCTAGAATTGTAACAATTGGTTTCAATACGCTATTCACTACCGAAAATATCAACCCCGCCATCATAAACGTCCACGCAGAAGTTGCGCCCGGAGTTTCATTTCCAAGTAGCCGCACTGCAACCCAAATACCTACAGAGTTAAGAATCAGCCGAATCAAAAACGTTGCAAATTGTCTTTTCATTAGTCTTATTATATATAATTTATGCTTTATTGTCGATTGGTCGCCCAAATTTAAGACAATCGTTTAATAAAATCTGCCTTTTTCGCACCAACTTCCGCCCGTAATTCCACATAATCCGCCTCAATAATTTTTTTCACACTGCCAAATTTCCTCAACAATTTCGCACGCGTCTTTGGGCCAATCCCTGGAATTTCCTCCAATTGGTTTTTCGTCTGATTTTGACGCTTCAGCGCCGTATGATAGCTCACAGCAAATCGGTGCGATTCGTCACGAATCCGCTGGAAAAGCTTGACAATATCTGTCGTCGCAATAGAACTTTTTGTAAAATTGTCCCGACTGGAGCCGTCATCAATAGCAGAGCCTCGTAGATTCTTTGAATGAGATCCGGCGTTGCGCTGAGTAGGATGCAAATTTACCACATACACATCATTGTCTTCGTGAATAGCGACATCCTGATGAATAGATTTTTGCAACTCTTCAATGCGCGTTACGTCAATTTGCGAGCCAGTTTTATGAATAATAATTTCTTCCTCGCGCTTAGCGATGCTAATAATCGGCAATTTTATTCCGCGCTCATCCCTCGCCTTAATCGCCGCCGAGAGTTGACCTTTTCCGCCGTCAATCAACAACAAATCCGGACGACCCCAACTTTTGATATTTCGCTCGCCAAGCCGCCTAAAAATCACCTCATACATATTTCCAGTGTCGTCATTTTTTTCACTAACCTTAAATTTGCGATATTCCGCACGATCGCTCGCACCATTCGTAAAAACTACCATACTCGCCACGACTTGGCGTCCGCTCATATGCGAAATATCATAACCCTCAATTCGCACTGGAATATTTTTCAAGCCAAGTAGTTTTGCTAAATCAGCCAGCGCCTTGTCTTTTGAAATATCCAAAAATTCCTTATCGCCAAACATAACGCGTCGCTGAAGCTCTTGCATGGCGCGCAACTTATTTCTCAGACTCGCCGCCCGCTCAAAATCGTGAAGTCCTGCAGCCGTTTTCATGTCACGCTCCAACTCCACAGCAATAGCCTTGCGATTTCCCTTAATATAACTTATCAATTTACGCAAACTAGCTTTATACGCGTCCGAACCATCACTTATTTTCGGACTTAAACCCAAATCCTCGTCCAACTTTGATTGACCAGGACGCCTTTGGTGAGTGAGATATGGAAAAATTCGCCTCAAATAGCGCAACGCTTTTTTCAGCGCAAAACCATTGTAAAACGGACCAAAATAATCCGCGCCATCATCGGCAGGATTCCGCGTAAAACTGACCGTCGGCCAATCGCTTTTCATATCAATCCGAACATACATCTGAGATTTGTCATCGCGCAACAGAACGTTGTATCGCGGCATATACCGCTTGATCATCTCGCTTTCCAAAAACAGCGCATCAACCTCACTCTCAGTTTCAATCCAATCAGTATCAAAAATCTCCGCCACCAGCGCCATAGTTTTATTATCTCGCCCGCGCGAATCTTGAAAATACTGACGTACGCGATTTTTAAGAACCGCCGCCTTGCCAACATAAATTACCTCGCCGCTCGCCGACTTATGAAAATAAACGCCGGGCGTTCGCGGCAAAGTTTTTAGCTTGGCTTGCAATGCTTGATTCATTAAATATATTACAATCTAAATACGACAATTATGCAAGCATTCTTCTAGCGATTAACTAATCTTCCAGCCACTTTTTGAGAACTATCGCCTGATTATGTTCCGTGTCTTTAGCGCCATATAACAGTGTAACTACAGATTGTTCGCTCCAATTATTCTTTGCTTCGGCAGCCGCAGGATTATTATCCAGCTCCTTCATGTAACGGCGAGAAAATTCCGGGAATTTTTCTGGATCGTGATTAAACCATTTGCGTAATTCATCGGTCGGGGCAATTTCTTTATTCCACTCGTCCAATGCAGCTCGCTCTTTGCTAATTCCGCGCGGCCACAATCGATCGACCAACACACGATAACTATCGTCTGACGCGGTCGACTCATAAATCCGTTCAATTTTATACTTTGTCATAATTTCATATAACTACAAATTATTGATCAGATCAATAAAAAGCGAAAGCTAACCATTCTTCAATACTTATTCGACACTACGTAAATATTCCTCCAAAAACTCACTCCACTCGGGCGCATTTTTTTCGCGGAAATAGGCGCGAAGAAAATCAACCATAATTTGATGACGATTTTCTACTTCTATTCGTCCCGGCTCAGTCAACATCAAACCTTTCAATTTCAGCAGTTTCTCAAAGAAGTGATTGATAAATCCGTCAGTGTCATGCGTATTGCCATCAGCGTTATATTCGTGCGCCGCCAAATTGACATTCGGCCAGACTTTAGAGTCAAAAATCCGCCCGCCATGATGACAAGCATAAACCAACGCCCGCTCAATGCCGACCGCACCAATAGCATCACACATATCAGCGTCAGACACCAATTTACCCGCCAGCCGCTGCGGCTGCTTACCGTTCAGCCGTTTACTATAACCAATCGCCGCAATATTTTCCAGCACAACCTGGCTTAAATCATCAACTATCTCTGCCTGCGCCATAATGTCTACTGCGTTAGTCAATTTTTCCGCCTGCGTTTTACCGACTAATTTATAATCATCGACATCATGTAGCCAAGCCGTCAATAGCACTTCTTGCAGATTCACTGATTCGTTGCATTCGTTAGCGAAACGCTCTGTCAGCAACGCCACTCGCTCGACATGATCATCAGCATGCCCCGAAGTGTCGCCGCCCAGTAACTGCCGAACTTTAGTCTTTACTATTTCAAGCTGGGAAATTTGTCGATCGTTCATACTCATATTATACATGAAACAGCGTCGCCTACTGACGCTTATTGATATACAAAGCGTAATATTCTTCAGGAAGATGATCTCTATTAAACCACCAGGCTTCCATTATTTCAAAGTTGCATTTTATGTCATAATCAGACGCGTGCGCTACAAAAACTCGAACTGAGAATTTGGCATACGACTCATGAGAATTAGCTTTTCCGAGATACCGCAGATTATGTATCTTTAATCCAATTTCTTCCAAGATTTCTCTAACGGCAGCCTGTTCATAACTCTCATTATGCTTCACCCCGCCTCCTGGTAAAGCCCATTCTTGACGACTAAAGCGGCTTCTGACTAATAAAATATCACCATCATCACGATAAACAATCACCCGTACGCGGTCTTTTTTAGAACCAATTCTAAACACCAGCGACATTACGTAGGCAACCCCACGAAAAATTGCCCGCCCGAATGAGCTGAACATCTCGCCAACCATCGATCCTTTGCGAGGCATAATTAGCAGAAACTTTCTCCTTTGGCGACAGCTTATTCCGTAGTTACGCCGTCAAAATCTTCTTCGTTAGCCTCCGCTTCTTCGCGAGTCGCCCGAACGATTCCATCTTTATGATGTGCTGGGCTATAAATAGTATAAAGCTTAAGTGGCTCCTCGCCGATATTTATCACATTATGCTCAGCTCCCGCCGGCACAATAATCGCACTACCATCAGAAACAGCATATTCATTGCCATCAATCAAAACCTTACCTTCGCCAGACTCAAATCTGAAAAATTGATCATTCTCCTCGTGAATCTCCGAACCAATTTCCCCGCCAACGGGCAGGCTCATCAACACCAATTGACAATGCTTCGCAGTATATAGAACTTGACGAAAATTATTATTTGCCAACGTAAGCTCTTCGATATTTCCACTAAAACCCTTCATAAATCCCCCTTCTATTTTTTATTTCGCAGCTTTTTCCAAAGCGTCAATCAACGTCTGCTTTGGCTTCATGCCAATCATTTCAGCAACTTCCTCGCCGCCAACAAAAATCTTCATGTTTGGAATTCCCTGCACGCGATATTCCATAGCCAATTGCGCATTTTCCTGGCTTGCTTCAGTGTCAACCTTAACAATATCAAACTCTGTTTCTTCAGCAATTTGATGCAAGAGCGGAGCCATTGCACGGCATGGCGGACACCACGGCGCCCAAAAATCAACTAGTACAGGACCGTCGCTTTTTAACACCTTATCTTCGAATTCTTGCTTTGTTGTAATTTCATATAAAGCCATTATTTCCTCCTTTTCTGGCATTTTTTACAAATTCCCGTCACAACCAACGGGCCGTCAATATAACAATCGCTAATTTCATGCGCAATCTGTTTTCTCATCTCATCGGCAATTTTAATATCCATCAAACCATCGCAGTCACTACACACAAAATGATCGTGATCGCCCTTACGAATATCATATCGTAAGCAACCTTTTTTAGTCGGCGGCGCCAAACCAATCATCCCGTCGCCACACAGGCGTTGAGTTATTCGATGCACTGTCGTGTCGCTGACTTCAGGATGAATGTTCCGCAATTCCTGAGCAATTTCCGCATTCGTCGCGTGATGCTTACTCTTTAAAATCGCCATCACATCATTCGTGTATTTTGTTGATCGCCTAACAATTTGCGTCATGATCCTATTGTAAAGTATTTACAATAAATAAACAAGGACTTTGTTCCACAAATTGACTTATATCTATATATTCCATATAATAGTCAAAGTCTATGAACTCCCGACGGCGAGTTCCTCTAATATACATTTTGAATAATTAAGAACGCTCAGTTTTCTGCGCAGTTTATAAATATTAATTTATTATCGAAAGGAATTGATTTGAAAAACAAACCGAACAGCAAAGAAATATTTCGTCTATTTTGGAAGACGTCAGAGCCGTACAAACACCGCCGAAACTTGGCAATATTTTTTGCAATGCTGACTCTCGTGGTTACCATTTTTGTCGGCCCGCTCATAATTGCTCAGCTTCTTAGTGTCATCCAACACAATCAACTGCACGACGCAAAAAATCTATGGACACTAATTGCTTTATACAGCGTCAGTGGATTATGGTCTAGTGTCATCGGCTGGCGATTAGTTTTATATCTCGTCTGGACATTTGAAACCGCCATGCAGCGAGATTTGTACGCTCAATGCTTCAGCAAACTGACTAACCAAACATTATTCTTCCATTCAAATAAATTCGGCGGGTCGCTCGTTAGCCAAACAAATAAATTAGTCGGCGCGGTAGAAAGTTTTTGGGACACGATAATTTGGTCAGTTTTGCCACTAGTTGTTTCACTGGTCGGTTCGATAATTGTCCTGTCAACCCTTCTCTGGCAATACGCGTTATTCTTACTAATCTTCTCAATTGTTTTCAGCATCGTCGTTTATTACGGATCCAAACCAATGGCGAAATTGACAAAAAAAGAAGCCAAAGCCAGCAATAAATTGAACGGGCAATTAGCCGACGTAATCTCAAACGTTCTAGCAGTCAAGTCGTCCGGCGCCGAAGCTACGGAACAGAAATTTTTCACAAAAACCGTCAACTCTTGGCGAAACTCAAGCCTCGACGTAATGCGTGGATTCTTAAAAGTCAGCACTATATATTCGTCAATCAACATGGTTATTAAAATCGGAGCAATCGCCTTCGCAGTGTACGCGGCTCAGAATAATTTGGTGTCCGTGGCGTCCGTTTATCTTATTATCACCTACACTGGAAGCGTCGCACATGAATTGTGGAACATGAACGGAATCATGCGCAATTACAACCGAATTATCGGTAACGCAAATGATATGGTAGAAATCTTACAAACGCCAACGACATTGATTGATAAAAGCAATTCAAAGCTAAAAGTTACAAACGGCAAAATTTCTATGGATAAAATAACTTTCACGCACGACGAAGGTCAAGGTGATACTCTATTCCACGACTTCTCTCTGGATATTAAACCGGGCGAAAAAATAGGTTTGGTCGGAGCGAGCGGCTCCGGAAAAACGACGCTCACTAAATTGCTATTACGCTTCGCTGATATTGACTCGGGAAAAATTACCATCGACGGACAAGATATTTCCGAAGTCACCCAAGCAAGTTTGCGCGCCAAAATCGCTTACGTACCGCAAGAGCCATTACTATTCCACCGCTCCGTACGCGAAAACATCGCTTACGGTCGACCTGATGCAACGGACGCAGAAATTGAAGAAGCCGCCAAAAAAGCTGGCGCTTACGATTTTATCGTTGGACTTAAAGACGGTTTTGACACAATGGTTGGCGAGCGCGGAATTAAATTATCTGGCGGACAGCGACAACGAGTTGCAATTGCTAGAGCAATCCTAAAAGATGTGCCAATTCTAGTCCTCGACGAGGCGACTTCAGCGCTAGATTCTGAGTCAGAAGCGTTGATCCAAAAGTCTTTGAAAACGCTGATGGAGAATCGAACCTCAATTGTCATTGCCCATCGCTTATCTACAATTGCTAAGTTGGACCGTATAATTGTTTTGAAAAATGGGAAAATTGTCGAGGACGGATCACATGATGAGCTCATCAATAAAAAACGCGGTGTTTACGCAAAATTATGGGCGCGGCAATCTGGCGGATTTATTGAAGAATAGCTCAATCTGCATACGCTAATTATGTTATAATTAAGATATGGAATCTTTTATTCACTTGATAACTAGCTTTGGTGTATTGGCAATTTTATCAGTAGTTTTTGCAGAGTCTGGCCTACTGATCGGCTTCGTCCTACCTGGCGATAGCCTGCTTTTCACCGCTGGATATATGGTTCAGCAAAACATTCTACACATTGACATTCACATTTTTGCGCTTTTGGTTTTTGCAGCGGCAGTGCTGGGCGACAGTGTTGGTTATAGTTTTGGCCACAAAGTTGGGCGCAAGTTGTTTGAAAAAGAAAATTCCCGATTCTTCAAGAAAAAATATTTGGAGCAAACAGAAAAGTTTTATGATAAGCACGGCTCAGCGACAATCGTCCTAGCTCGGTTTGTACCAATTGTAAGAACCTTCGCCCCAATCGTTGCCGGCGCCAGTAAAATGCACTATAAAACATTCTTAACTTTCAATCTTATCGGTGGATTTCTTTGGTCGTCAGCATTCGTTTATCTAGGCTTCTACGCTGGCGAGTTTTTGACCAAAGCAGGCGTAAATATTGAAGTTGCAGCAATCCTCATTATCTTCCTGTCCGTCTCACCAATGGTTATTCACGCTTTGAAGCAGCCAAATACTCGCGCTTTATTAAGAAAACAATTGTCGGTTCTTCTCTCAAAAACCAAACGTAAAAAATAGACTTTAAAGCATCTTTTTCAGATATTTGCCGGTGAACGAATTTGGTACCTTGGCGATATCTTCAGGTGTACCGCAAGCCACAACCGTACCGCCACCAATTCCGCCCTCTGGACCCATATCAATTATCCAGTCGGCTGACTTTATGACGTCCAAATTGTGTTCAATGATAATCATACTATTGCCACCCTCAACCAATTGCTGTAAAATCCCCAACAGTCGCTTTACGTCAGCAGAATGAAGTCCAGTGGTCGGCTCGTCCAGAATGTACATAGTTTTTCCGGTGGAACGCTTAGAGAGTTCCGTTGCCAATTTAATTCGCTGCGCCTCACCGCCTGAAAAAGTAGTTGCTGGCTGACCAAGTTTAATATAGCCAAGCCCAACCTCGACTAATGTCTGAAGTTTACGCGCAATATTCGGCACGCTGTCAAAAAATTCCGCCGCTTGATCAATTGTCATATCCAGAACATCGGCAATTGTCTTGTCTTTATACTTAATTTCCAGCGCCTCGCGATTATAACGCTTGCCGTGACACTCGTCACATTGAACGTAAACGTCCGGCAAAAAGTGCATTTCAATTTTTATCACACCATCACCCTGGCAATTTTCGCAGCGACCGCCTTTGACATTAAAGCTAAATCGCCCAGATTTGTAGCCTCTAACGTTAGCCTCGGGCGTGCTGGCAAAAAGCTCGCGAATCGGCGTAAAAATTCCAGTGTAAGTCGCTGGATTGGAGCGCGGCGTCCGACCAATTGGCGACTGATCTATGACGATCGTCTTATCAAGCAAATTCACACCTTCTATAGCGTCGTGCAGCCCTGGCGCTGTCGTTGCGCGATTCAGCTCTGCCGCTAATTCTCGCGCCACAATGTCATTCACCAGCGTCGACTTTCCGCTACCAGAAACGCCAGACACTACAGTCATCAAACCCAAAGGAAACTCCACATCAATGTTCTTAAGATTATTTTCGCGAGCGCCACGAACAATCAGCTTTCTATCTTTCACAACTTTGCGACGCTTTTTCGGAACGGCAATTTTTTCCGCCCCAGATAAATAGCGCCCCGTTATGCTGTTCTCATTTTTCGCAACAATTTCAGGCGTCCCCATTGCCACTACTTGACCGCCATTCACACCAGCTCCCGGTCCCATATCAACCAGAAAATCACTCTGACGAATCGTGTCCTCGTCGTGCTCAACCACCAGCACAGAATTTCCTAAATCACGAAGGCGCTTCAGCATATCAATCAACTTGTCATTGTCACGTTGATGAAGCCCAATTGACGGCTCGTCCAGCACATAAAGCACACCCTGAAGTCCAGCGCCAATTTGCGTCGCCAAGCGAATTCGCTGCGCCTCGCCACCGCTCAATGTATTAGCCGCTCGACTTAG
The DNA here is from genome assembly GCA_963541875.1 of uncultured Candidatus Saccharibacteria bacterium. Taxonomy (GTDB): domain Bacteria; phylum Patescibacteriota; class Saccharimonadia; order Saccharimonadales; family Saccharimonadaceae; genus Nanosynbacter. Next base: position 15,110 of record CAUTVA010000003.1, on the reverse strand, counting down.
CTCCAAATAGTTCAATCCAACATTGCTCATAAACGCCAAACGAGATTTAATTTCCTTCACAATCAAGCGAGCAATCGTCATTTCTTGCTCGGTCAATTGAAGCTTGTTGTCGAACAAATCCAACGCGTCATCAACACTCAAATCGCACACGTCAACGATATTCAATTCATGAACCGTCACTGCCAAAACCACAGGTTTCAGGCGCGCGCCTTTACAAGCATAACAATCCCTCTCGCGCATAAATCGCTCAATATCTCGTCGCATAAAATCGCTATCAGTTTCTTTCCAGCGCCGCTCCAGATTAGGAATAACACCCTCGTAAGTCGTATCGTAATGCCGACCGCCACCCAAATCAACGCGATATTTTTGGTCGCCAGTTCCGTATAATATTTTGTGTTTAGCATCATCAGAAAGCTTGCCTACAGGAACTTTCAAGCTAAATCCATGAGCTTCAGCAACAGACGCCAATCGCTTCATATTCCAAGCGTCAGAATTCATTCGATTATAAGGTCGAATCGCGCCTTCGGAAATTGTCAAATTGTTATTAAAGACCAATTCTGGATCAACCTCCAACCTCGACCCCAAACCCGTACACACGGGACAAGCTCCCTGCGGCGCGTTAAAACTAAACAATCGCGGCTCCAGTTCTGGAATATCGACATCGGGATGATCAATACAAGCATATCTCTGCGAAAACGTCTTCACTTCGTCGCTATCCGCATCCAAAACCTCGATAACCCCCTGACCCAGATCCAACGCTTGCTCAACGCTCTGACTCAGCCGAGATCGCATTTCCGCCGTCAACGCCAACCTATCAACCACCAGCTCGATATTGTGCTTGTAACTTTTTTGCAGTTCCGGAAATTCATCCAGCGCGTACACCACGCCATCCACGCGCACCCTGGCATAACCAAGTCGCTGATATTGCTCCGGAATGTGAGCAAACTCACCTTTTTTATTCTTAACAATTGGCGCCAATAGCAAAATTCGCTTATCAACAAATTGCCGCAAAATCTCGTCAATAATCACCTCAGTCGTGCGACGCGTCACTTCATTGCCACAAATCGGACAATGCGGCACGCCAATTCGCGCGAACAAAAGCCTCAGATAATCATAAATTTCCGTCACCGTAGCCACGGTCGAACGCGGATTGCGACTGGTCGACTTCTGGTCAATTGAAATCGCTGGACTAAGCCCTTCAATCGAATCGACATCAGGCTTATCCATCGTGCCCAAAAATTGACGCGCATACGAATTAAGACTCTCCATATAACGGCGCTGACCCTCGGCGTAAATCGTATCAAATGCCAGGCTGGATTTTCCAGACCCACTAAGTCCAGTAATCACCACCAGCTGATCTCGCGGAATCTCAATATCTACATTTTTCAAATTGTGCTCACGAGCACCTTTAACACGAATTACCTCTGTCATAACCGCTATATTATACAGGTTTTTGACAATTTTTTCCAGTCCAAATATCGACGCAAATCAGAGTTAAAACACATTACGCTTATGATTGCAAGTCAATATCTTATTTGCTACAGTTAGATCTATGAGAAAGCTGGGCATTTACTTAGTTATAACACTCGGAGCGATACTACTCGCGCCTTTTGTGATCGACCAGCTATTTTTCTTCTTTTTTCTAGGAAAAATCCCCTTCACAAACATCAGTCTGCCCGCAATTTTAATGGTTATTTTCTGGGCAATTATCGTACCGTTGGCAATCATCCTCAGAGAATCACTTTCTGTCCTGTTTTGGAAGTCCATTGACATTGCCAGCGAAATCGCGCAACGACGAATCAACAGAAAAATCCGCTATTTTACACCAAACCAAAAAAGCGAGCTTATTTTATTATCAATTTATCTACTTTCCAATATGAAAAAGAGCGAGCCTGATCATGAAGTCGAATCTCAAAAGCTCGCTCCGTCTATGACTTAATTTTTAATCATCCTTAAAACTTATCTATCACTCAACCTATCAAATAGGCATCCTCATTTATGTAAACAACTATGATAAAAACAGACTTCAACTATCAACAGAAGGCAAGACCGATTCCAGCCATAATTGCAATTCTTGCAAAATAAACTGCTGTTCATCAGTCGCGCTAGGTGCTAATCGCTGCAGAGATTTCATAAATTGCGGCATCTGCGTCTGTAAATGCCCAGTTCGCCATTCTTCCCATTGCCGCAATTCATCTTCACTAAGCAAATTAGGAAAACTTCGCGCTTTATAATGCAACAATAGTGGCGACAATCGCTCATCCTGAAAATCCGGATGAAAATCAGCCAATTCGCGCTCGCCAGCATTACGTACGGCTTCAACACGAACTCGATCACTATTATCCAAAAAACCATCGTATAATTGCGCTTCTGGGTCGGTCATTTTCTTAAACTCTGGCCTATTCTCAAATATACTACGCAACCTTTCAGCAAAATCTGGATGAGAAAGTAAAATATCTTGGTGCTTCTGCACAGTTTCCGCATCCAGAGAAATCTTCTGCCAACCATCGCCCTGAGTCAACACGCCAAGTGGCGAAACTGCCGGGCAGCGATTATATTGTAATTCCTTAACTGGCAATTTAACGAAATCTTCAGCTTGCCTTTCTTCCCATGTTGCAAATATCTTCGCCGACAATTCCTCAACGCTCAGATCAACAAACGGCGTCGGATCATAGCGTAAATCATAAATAATCACGCCGCCGTTTCGGCTCGTGGTTAGCGGAAAAGCCACGGTTGTTTTGGCGAATTCCTTATCATAACGACCACTCGCGTAAACAAAAGGTTTTTTATCATCGACATTCACCAGTTTCTGCACCAATTTCTTATCGCGCATTTTCAGCAAATAGTCGTACATTTGCGGCTGATTCTGCTTAATCAATTTAGTCACAGCAATCAACGCGGTCACGTCCGCTAGCGCATCATGCGCGTTCTCGTGCTCTATTCCATTAGCTTTCGTGATGAGTTCCAAGCGGTTGCTCGGCTCACCTTTGTCGTCAATTGGCCATTCAATTCCCTCGGGTCGAAGCGCTCTAGTTAAGCGTACCACATCCAACAAATCCCATCTGGATCGACCATCTTTCCAAGTCCACTCGTATGGATCGTAAAAATTCCGCCAAAACAAATGACGAATAAACTCGTCGTCAAAACGAATATTATTAAATCCAACAGCAATCGTATCGGGCGTAAATATTTCCTCGCTTAACATACGCGCAAATTGAGCCTCAGTATAGCCTTCTTCGACAGTTTTTTGCGGCGTTATGCCCGTCACCATCAACGCATCAGGACTCGGCAGCGTATCGTCATTTAGCGTCACGAGAATATTATATGGTTCACCAATCGGTTGCAAACCCATATCGGTTCGCTGACCGGCAAATTGCATAATTCGATCTTGTCGAGGATTAAGACCGCTAGTTTCAAGATCATAGAAGAAAAATGTTTGCGCCATATTTATATTATACCATCAAGCTCACGCTAATTTGCACCAGTACGGGTCTATTGCTCGACCAGCGTAAACGGCATAGATTCGCCAATCTGAATCAAGCTTTCACCAATCGCCCCCTGACGCAACAATTCGTGAGTAATTCCCATTTTTCGCATAATATCTCGCAAGCGATTAACAGATTCAAACTGATCAAAGTTAGTCCGACGAGCAAATTTTTCAATCTTAGCGCCCGTAACAATAAACTCAATCTTCTCATCTTCATCGTCAGTCTCATTAGATTCAGCGTCAGAAACACGCCTTACAGACCAAGCGTCAGAAATAACCTGATCGTCCAACGAAATTGTCGGCAAATCTTCCTCTTTTTCATCAACAATCTCAGCTTCACGTTCTCGATACCCAGCAACTTCATCACGCAACATTCGTAGAAGCTCAGTCACTCCGTCGTGTGTCTGGGAAGAAATCGCCACGACCGGCGCGCCATTAGCTACTTTTTGAAGGGCAGTCGACTGCATAGCAATAATCTCATCATCCAAGCCTTCGCATTTGGTCAGTGCTATTATCTCTGGACGCTCCGCTAATGATTCAGAATATTTTTCCAGCTCGCGACGAATTGCCTGATATTTCTCTGCCGGATCATCGCTATACACATCAATCATATGAAGCAACACGGCCGTTCGCTCGACATGACGCAAAAACTGATCGCCCAAGCCTTTACCTTCTGATGCGCCCTCGATCAACCCCGGAATATCAGCAATCAAAATCGACCCATCGTCAACATCGGCAACCCCCAAATTCGGCGTCAAAGTAGTAAATTCGTAATTAGCAATCTCTGGACGCGCATTAGAAACCACACTCAGAAACGTCGACTTGCCAGCGTTCGGAAAGCCAACCAAACCAACGTCGGCCAATAACTTCAATTCCAACTCTGCCTCAAATTCCTCGCCAGCCTCACCAAGTTCAGCAATTTTAGGCGTTTGGCGCGTACTAGACGTAAAATGTGCATTTCCAAATCCGCCATCTCCACCGCGAGCCACCACCGCCTGCTGCTGATCTTCGGTCAAATCTGCGATCACCATACCATCGCGCTTCACCAGAGTACCCATCGGCACCTTAACAATTAGCGGTGCACCACTTTTCCCTCGTTTATTGCGCTTTCCGCCATCACCGCCTTTTTCAGCTTTAAGCTCCGGCTTATATCTAAAATTCAAAAGCGTATTGAGATCCTTCGTCGCCAAGAAGACAATATCGCCACCACGACCGCCATCACCACCATCGGGACCGCCCTTATCGACATATTTCTCATGACGAAAGCTGACTACGCCATTACCGCCTCTACCGGCGCGCACTAAAACTTTTGCAATATCTACAAACATATCTTTAGTATACCAAAAAGCACCCCATCGGTCGACGGGGTGTTACACTGGTGTCATTTTAAATTTTAGTGAATGAAGTTATAGCGACCAGCCTCAGCAAGCGGTACGATGCGAGAAGAGATAATATTATAACCCTTATAATTCATATCCGAAACATAGATATTCTGACCATCTACTCGCTCCACGATACCGACGTGTCCGTAACCAAAGCCGCCCCAAGTATTCTGTATAATAGCACCCGGCGCTGGAACATTGTTAACCACGAGCCCAGCAGCACGAGCACTAGCACTCCAAGCCTTAGCATGACCCCAGAAACTACCAATTGGACGACCAAGCTGCAAACGACGCTCATATGCATACCAAGTACAGTTACCAGCCGCATAACGGTTACCGACAGAAGCGGTTAGCCAATTTTGACTTGCACTCGTGGTAGTCGACGACGAAGAATATCGATTGCCATATGACCTACTTCGCGGAGCGACATAACCAGGTCGCTCATTTTCTGGAAGCTCACCTCCAGGCAACACAATCCTAGAGCCAGTAGACAACTTAGCACTGTCATCGATATCATTATATAGGACAACACGCTCAGCACTCGTCTTATACTTTTCTGCTAGAGATTGAGCAGTATCGCCGTCTTTAACAGTATAAACAACACCGTCAACAAGAGGCACGACTATAGTCTTATTCGGCTCTACGGCGTCCGAAGTTGTATTATTAGCCCAACGAAGCGTCTGAGATGAAATCTTAAACTTCTTAGCAATAGACTCCATTGTATCACCCTCTTTGGTTACGTAAGATGAAATACCACGCGCCGCCGAAGTGTCTGGCTTAACAATGTCAGGTTTTGTTATAACTTCTGCATCATTCTGAGAAAGATTCTTCTTAATTGTTAGTGAAGTTTCAGATTCGCGCAAGTCACCAGCCGAAGGCAATTCTGCCGTTTCCGCCAAGTTAGTTACAGCATTAGCTGCCGTTAATTCATCTACTGAAGCTGTTTTAGACTTAGCAGACTTAGATACCGATGAGACACCAGTAGTTTCAGATGATGCCAAAGTTTTTGATCTTTCAGCGGATACATTACTACCGCTATTACCGTAGATCAAAAATGATATAGTCAATAAAAATATTCCACCGTAGATTGCAAATGATTGCAGTTTACGTTTTTTACTCCGAAGAGATGTAAAATGGTTACGAATAATCGTTCTCCTTGTGTTGATGTTACCATCAGCACCTCTACCAAATTGTCTTTCTTCTCGCAATAGAACAGGATATGTTGTCGACCTAATTGATTATTATTATTCTACATTAGTTTTGCTATATCCGTAGCGACAATTTTGGCAGGTCATTTATCGTAATTCACCCCTGTTGATAAATTAGACAAATGATCTAACATCTATTTTACACAACATTGACAATAAAGTCAATAAATTTTATAAAATGCGTTTTTGTCAAGAAATCTGGCACTTCTTTTGACAGTGAGCCTTGACATTAGCCTCGTGCTCTTCGTTGGTTTTCGCAAAATACGTAATATCATCGTCGCCGCTCAGAAAATATAGATAATCAGAGTTTATCGGGTCGGCGGCGGCGTTCAACGCACTCAAACTAGGCGAAGCGATTGGTCCAGGAGTTAAGCCTTTTTGAATACGTGTATTATATGGCAATTTAAGGTTTGGCGAGCGCTCTACCCCTGTTTTGTCGGCAATATATTGATATGTCACGTCAGAACCCAACGGCATATTAGCCTTCAGGCGATTGTAAAACACACTAGCAATCTTACGCTGATCCTCGCAAGTTTCCGCGCCAGACCCACAACCAATCGATTCGCGCTGAATAATCGATGCTAGTGTTATCCCTTGATATAAGGTCAGCCCATGAGCTTTAAATTTCTCCTCCAGATTATATTTCTTAACAATTTTCTCCAGATGATCAATTGAGCGCCGCAAAACCTGTTCTGCAGTTTCATCTGGGGAAATATAGAATGTTTCACCATAAATATACCCTTCAAGCCCAGCATTTTCTGGTCTACCCGCAAAAACTGGATTGTCATACTTAGCAGCAAATGCCTTTTTTATCTGATCATCCGAGAATCCCGCCTTAAGTAACACGGACTCAACTTCTCTGCCGTCAGAATTCTTCATTTTTTTATCCAAAGTCGATCCAGGATAAAATGTTATAGCAATCTCATCAGTTTTACCGCTGGTCAAATGATTAATTATCTCATCGACAGATTGCGAAGATTTTACAGAATAAACGCCAGCCTTGAATTTGCTTGCTGAATTGTGGAGCCTTGTGTAAATAGAAAACGCTAAAGAGTTTTTAATAATTTTATTATCCTCCAAAGTTTTGGCAATATCACTAGACCCCATGCCTTCTTTAATATTAATTCTGAAGGTTTGCTGACTATTTACGTCGACAGGAGAAAGCATCTGCTTGTACCACACTGTTGCCCCAAGGGCGCCGATTCCAGCGATAGCCACAATTATAGACAACACTAATAGCCAAATACGTCGTTTACGAATTTTCATAATTCTCCTCCAAAAAATCCTGCAAAATTATGCTAGCGGCCTCCGCATCAATCTCGCCCTTATCTTTAATTTTATTCCCTAATCTCTGCTCAGCCTGCACACTCGTTAAAGATTCGTCCTGAAAAACAATCTCAGTATCAAGCTCAATGTCTTCAAATTGCTTAACAAATTCTTCTACAAATTCCGTCTGCTTCGTTGGTTCGCCAGATTGATTTCGTGGATAACCCACTACGATCGTATCAATATCGTGCCTCAATACTAGCTCTGTTATTTCCTGGACAATATTTTCATTATTCTCCAACCAGCCAAACGGTACGGCGATCTTCACTTGCGAATCCGCCATAGCCAAACCAATTCGCCGCGACCCAACATCCAGCGCTAAAAAGTTTTTACTTGACATCTTTTATCTTAAATTCGACATTAATCTTATTGATATCTTTTGGAACAGATTTAACCCAGAATGGCGAGAATTTAACATCGACATCTTCAACACCTTCGATAGATTCAATAGCAGACTGAACCTCTCCGTAACTCTTGCCTTTAGCTTGATCCTTTACGTTCGCTTCTTTAATACCTGGGCCAACCTTGCCATTCGTAGTTAAGCGCACAGTCTGCGTATTATGCGCCTTAGAAAATTGCGAGAACGCAACCTTGCTTACTCCATTGTCATAAATTCTCTGCGACTTCTTACCGGAAATTTCCTCTTTAAGCTTTGCTTCCACAAAGTTTTTTAGTTCATTCTTATCAATAGCCAATGCGCTGGCGGTAATTGTCGATTTCAGAGTTACAGCTCCAGTCGCTTCGCCATCCACAGCCACGCTCGAGCTAGGATCTGATCGATTTTCAACGTAGCTTTCTGTTATAACCGTTGCCGAATCGCCGAATGATGACAACAATTGCTCTTTTAATCCATCAATCTTCTTTTCGCTCAGCTTGCTTTTTGCCGATTCTATATCGCTAGCCGTCACAACCGTCGCAGTTTTATCGGTGCCGCCACTAGTAGCAGACCGCAGTGACGCAGAAATATCGTCAACCGAAATACTCATACTGCCAGTTGCTGCATTATACTGAGCTCCGCCCTCACTAGCGGTAATAGCCCCAGAAGCAGATCCCGGACATTTATATCCTGGACAACTCCAACCCAACGTAGCCCCCGGAACAGTCACAGAAGAATTCAAAGTATAAGATAGTCCACTATTTTTCAAGATTGTGCCAGCTGAAATAGTCACACTACTTGACGACGAGTTACTGAAGACAACTACTCCGGTAGCTTTTTCTCCGACATTCTTCTTGCCCGTAGCGGAGAATTCTACACTGACCTCTTTAGCTAACTCCTTTTTCACAGACTTAATGACATTAGATTTCGCATTTGTAGAAGCTGTTTCATTCAAGTTGACTGTATCACTGACTGTCACACTAGTCGTCTTTGCTGAAATAATAACCGTAGCGTGTGGCGCAAACCAAATTGCCCAAACCAAAAATACGATCAAAAGCAAGGCTCCGCCGCCTACCAATAAGAGCTTTTTACGAAATGTATTAAAATCAGGGACCTTCGGTTTTTTAACTATCTTTTTCAGAGAGTCCAACCCCTTAGACTCCTTCTTATTTGCGTCAGCTATAGCATTATCTACGGCAGAATCTTCATCAGATTTCTTTGATCTTTTCGCGGAATCCGCCATATCTCCAACCGCCAGTTTGCCGCCATCAATCACATCATTGTCGTCATCGACTTTCAGAATCGGAATCTCCGCAATTTCTGGCTTGCTCTGAAGCGTTTTTGCAATAGGAATTTTCGCCGTTGCCGCCAATCCAGCCAAAACCGAATCATTCGTAATTAACACAATTCTCTTATCCGCCGAAGTCGCCGCCCGAGCCAGCAATCGAATATTGACCGCACTCTGTAAAACGCCAATTCGTCGAGGTGGCACCAGCGCAATAATCCTCTCTTTCGACGCCTTAATCTTACTAATTATCGTCGTAATGTCGTCTTCTACATCGATATAAATAACGTCTTTATTCATTTTAAATCTTTAACAACCTATTTACTTTTTCAACTAAACTATTACCGTCTTGACTACCGATAATTGTATCATATCCAACTCGCAACAAGCCCATTGCAGTCACAAATGTGTGATCGCTAACATCTCCGGTTTCGTCAATTATACCTGTAATATCACTTGGATTGATATATTGAACTACTGGTTTCTTAGTAAAAGGCAGGTCTTCTGGCCAGCGTCGAGTTTTCAGAGCTTCAGTAATTTTCTGCAAGCTCGATCCGCCGCCACACAGTAAAATCCTATTCGGCAAATAATCGACATTATCAAAATCGCTCAGCGCCAATTCAACGCCCGATAGCCAAACTTCCAAAGTCTTGTCAATCGCTGCGTCAACTTTTTTCTTTACGCTAGGCTTCAAATTCTCATTATCAATATTCAGCTTCAACTTTTCTGCATCCTTAAAGCTTAAATCCAGGTCAGCTGCAATAGTTCTAGTGAAACTTCGTCCACCAATACCAAACATCTTTGTGCCTTCGACTCCGCCGTCATTAACAACCGCAATATCCGTCGTGCCGCCACCAATGTCCGCTAGAATCGCCGTAAAATTACTATCCGTATCTGACCCCAAAACGCTCCTACTCACCGCAAATGGCTCGGCAGCCACAGCCACCAAATCCAGCGCAAGCTCGTCCGCAACCTTCTCCAGCGCACCGATGTGAACCATCGGAGCAAACGCCGTGTAAATCTGCACCGCCACATCTCGCCCCTGAAAACTAATCGGATTCGAAACTTTATAGCCATCAATATGAATACTCACCAGCGCCGAATTAACCAGCTTCACTTCAACATCCTCATTGCCAGTTTCCAGTGCAATTTGAGCCTGAGCCTTTCCTTGAGCTCGCTCCTGGACTTTCTCAATGATAAATTCCATCTCGGCAATGTCTAGTGGCTTATTTGGCTGCGGCCTGCGATAGCGAATAGTATTCGTAACGCCCTTAACTAATTCGCCCGCGATGCCAATAACAACTCGCTTACCCTGAACGCCAGCTTGATCCTCAGCCTCAGACAGAGCCTCTTCGCAATTTGCCACAACCCCAGCAATATCAGCAATCGCACCACTATGCATATCGCCCATTTCCTGCTGTTTTCGACCAACGCCGATAATCTTCAGCTCGTCGTCTTTAACTTCAGCGATTAACGCCTTAACCACCTCCGTACCAATATCTAAGCTAACCAATAGTTCTCGACTATCTTTATCAGACTTCTTCAACATGTCTTTCAATGCCATATAAGAAATATTATATAACGCTTGTGATTTTAGAGCAACAGTTAATTATCTATCTTAAAACAGCCTTGATTCGACGAATTCCAGCCGAACTAGATTCTTCTTTGGTGATTTTGAATTGCTTGCCATCTTCAGATAGAACTCCAGTGTGTTCGACGTGTGGACCGCCGCAAACTTCAAAGCTAACAATATTACCATCCTTGCCGATGGAATAAACCTTAACCTCATCACCGTAACGCTCACCGAATGCACCAATTGCGCCCATGCTCAACGCCTCGTCGGTCGGATATACAGCAAAACTAACTGGCAGATCTTCATCAATCCAAGCGTTAACCTGATCTTCAACCGCCTGTTTTTCTTCTGGTGTCAATTTGTCGTGATTAAAATCAAAGCGCAATCGATCGGCGGTAATATTGCTTCCGTGCTGCTGTAAATCTGGCGCATTCAAAACCTTACGTAACGCCGCACCCAACAAATGCGTCGCCGTGTGATATTTCAGATGAATAGAGTCATGACCTTCCAGGCCGCCGCTAAATTGTCCCTTACGAGCCGTCTTAGAGCGCTGTCGCTGCTCATCCATTTTCTTAGCAAATTCATCGCGCCAATTGTCCGAAAGCTTAATTCCCCGTTTATATGCCTCTTCCGTACTGAGTTCCACTGGAAAACCGAAGGTGTCGTACAAAGTAAACAATTCTTCACCAGTCAAGCCATCGTCAATGTAGCGTTGCATTTGTCGCAAACCTTTTCTCAAAGTCTGGCGAAAAGCTTTTTCTTCCTTAACGAGGACAGCAATTATATTGTCGCGATTATCCTTCACCTCTGGAAAATCGGCTTCGTACAAATCAGCAATCGTCGGCACAACTTCTTGCAGGAAATTCTGCTCGATACCCAAATCAAAACTATAACGAATTGCTCGACGGAGCAGACGACGCATCACATAGCCCTGCTCTTTATTACTTGGCACACACCCATCAACCGCCATAAACGCCGCAGCCCTCAAATGATCAGCAATCACTCGCATACTTTCGGTATGCGAAGCGTAATCCTTGCCGCTCAGATCTTGTAGCTTTTCAATAATCGGCCAAAGTAAACTAATCTTAAAGACGTCAGGATCATTATTTGCTGCAGCCGCGATTCGCTCAAGTCCAGATCCATGGTCAATATTTGGCTTATCGAGTGGCTCAAATTGCCCCTCAGCAACTTTTTTATATGCCATAAATACGTTATTGCCAATCTCCATAAATCGACCACAATCACAGTTCGGATGACAATTTTCACCAAATTTTGGATCATGCTCAATGAAATCAAACTCATAAAACATCTCACTATCCGGACCACACGGATCGCCCACCGGAGTAGTTTCTGGACCACCATTACGACTCCACCAGTTTTTACTGCCGTCATAAAAGAAAATTCTTTCACCTGGATTTACACCACGCGCCGCACCCTGCTCTTCGCTGCCGATATCCGCCATTTTTACATCAATGCCCTTTTCTGCAAACTTTTTCTGCCACAATTTAGCCGCTTCAACATCTTTATCGATGTTATATTCCGGCGCACCGATAAAACACGTTACGTACAATCTCTGCGGATCAAGACCAATTTCCTCAGTCAAAAACGTCCACATCCAGCCAATTTGCTCTTCCTTAAAATAGTCGCCCAAACTCCAGTTTCCAAGCATCTCAAAAAATGTAGTATGACGATTATCACCAATATCGTCGATGTCCTGCGCTCGCAAGCACGTTTGAGAATCGGCAATTCTCTTGCCTTCGGGATGTGCCTCACCAAGCAGGTACGGAATCATCGGTTGCATTCCGGCGCCCGTAAATAAAGTCGTCGGGTCATTAGTTAAAATCAACGGCGCACGCTCAACGACGGCGTGACCTTGTTTTTTATAAAATTCAAGATATTTACTACGTATTTTTTGGGCATTCATGAGTGTAATTATACCATAAAATAACCCCACCTTACAGATGGGGTTTATAGATCAAATCGCCAATCTCAACAGATTATTCAGCTACTTCTTCAGCTGGCTCTTCTTTTGGCTGATTCTTGCGAAGTTTTTCTGGATTGCGGATGGCTTTGTGCTTATCAGCTGAGACTTCCTTAACCCACTTTGGCAATTTAACGCCAGCTTCTTTCAATAGCTTAACTACGCGTGGTGTTGGCTGTGCGCCATTGTCCAAATATTTCTGAGCCAATTCAACTTGGACATTTGATTCTTTAGTGTGTGGGTTGTAGCTACCAACATAAGCGACTACACGACCGCTTGATGGATGACGATGTGCTTCTTGTACCGCCAAGCGATATACTGGATAACCTTTGCGACCCAAACGTTGCAAACGAATTGCTAGCATAAAATTAATTCTTCCTTTAACTCTACGTTTTATTATTCCTTACTCTAGAACAGTTTACACTATTTTTCCCATAACGTCAATCTGTTTTCACGATTCCGCCACCCAAACATTCATCGCCGTCATATATTACCGCAGATTGACCCGCGGCTACGGCACGCTCCGAAGCAGAAAGATGCACGATATCTCCGTCAATTTTTGCGTCGAATAAAGCACCTCGATGACGTAACCGAACCTGCACATTCTTATCTTTATGTGGTGCTTGGTTAATCCAATGAATATCCGCCAGCCTAAGTTCTTTTCGCCACAGATTATCATTATCAATTGAGCGCGACACGTAAACCTCATTTTTCTCCATATCCTTGCCCACAACATAATAAGGCAATCCACCGCCAACGTTCAGCCCATGACGCTGACCAAGTGTATAAAAAATTGCGCCGTCATGTTTACCGACGACAGATCCCGTCTGCTGATCAATGATATTTCCTGGCGCAGTTTTAACATATTCCGACAAAAACTCACGAATTCCAACTTGTCCAACAAAACAAATTCCCATCGATTCCTTTTTACTCGCCGTCCACAAACCACGCTCTTTCGCCATTTCGCGAACTTCCGCCTTAGTAAAATCGCCCAACGGAAATATGGTTTTTGATAAAGCTTCCGAAGTTACTCGATATAAGAAGTAGGTTTGGTCTTTATTATCATCGCGAGCGCGTAACAATTTAGCCGACGAAGACGATTCATGCGCAACGCGCGCATAATGCCCTGTCGCGATATAATCCGCTCCAGCCGCCAGCGAAGCCTCCAAAAATATCTTAAACTTCACTTCTTGATTACACATGATATCTGGGTTTGGCGTGCGACCCGCTTGATATTCACGAATCATATAATCTACAACGTTTTGCTTATATTCTTTCTGGAAATCAAAAACTCGAAAATCAATACCCAAACCAACCGCCACACGCTTGGCGTCAGCAACGTCTTCCGCCCACGGACAATGCATTCCAGGAAGATCTTCAGACCAGTTTTTCATATAAACACCCGTTACATCGTAACCCTGCTCAACCAAAAGTGCCGCAGCAACGGAGGAATCCACACCGCCCGACATTCCAACAAAAACTTTCTTACTCATCTGGATAACCCCAGGGCGAATAACCCAATTCTCATTAATTCACCCATTGCCAGCCACCAGCCCCACGGCGTCAGCCACCACCACGAACTCCAGTTTTTATCAGAAGCAACTGGATGGCTTCGAACTTTCACATCGTCAAATTGCGCTGAAAATTCGAGTTGCGCCCGACGCATATGATAACCACTTGTCACCAAAATCACATCTTCAATTTTTCGCGAATCGACAATCTTCTTCACCTCGGTGGCGTTTTGTCTGGTCGTTTCGGAAGACTCGTCCATAACGATAGCCTTCTCAGGAACGCCACTATTAATCGCTCGCTGGTACATAGCCTTAGCGTTAGATGGACCAGTTTTATCGGCCGCCGCGCCCGACACAACAATCAACGGCGCCCAATCTTCTTTATATAATTTAATAGCCTCGTCAGTTCGCGCATTCGTATCGCCACCGCTGACAACAACTATCGCATCAGCCTTACGACAATCGCCTTCGCCCACGCCCTGACATTTTCCCAAATCGTCTGGGGATAAATACGCGCCAAGCCCAAAAATCACCAAAGCAGCAAAAATAATCAAGCCAACTAGTTTATGAATCATCGATGAGTCCTCTTCATTTCCGCTTGCACAGCTTCGATGATAAATTCGCCAGCTTGCTTTATATTTTCATCATTGTTCAACTTACCTAAGGTAAGCCTTAGACTTCCGTCAATCTCTGATTCGCTCAGACCGACACTCGCCAGCACATGAGAACGCGTTCCAGAATTAGCCGCGCAAGCACTACCCGTAGCCACTAGAACCCCACGAGATTCTAACAAAAATACCAACCTTTCAGCATCAACTCCAGGAAATGATATATTCAAAAAACTCACCAAACTTTTTTTCATATCTGATGATATCAACATCTCAGGAAAAGCCTGCCTCAAATCTTTTACCAAATTTTCTCGTAGTTTTCGCAGTCGCTTCACTTCAGCAGAACGTCGTTTTTGTGCCAATTCCAAAGCCG
>CAUTVA010000002.1:0-36289 GCA_963541875.1 uncultured Candidatus Saccharibacteria bacterium | reverse complement strand
AGACTTCAATTGTGTCGCCGTGCTGTAATTTGTAATTGAACGGCTTCATTACGCCATTGATCTTAAATCCGCTTGCGCGCGCCGCGATGTCGGAGTGAATTCGGTAGGCATAATCCAAGGGAAACGCTCCGCGAGGCAAATCATAAATGTCGCCCTTTGGTGAGTACACGAAAATCCTATCAGAAAACAGCTTCATTCGGAATTTGTTGGAGTCGAACCGTTTTCCTTCGCTAATTAAAGCAGCAGCCTCCTGAAGTTCGCGAATCCACGACAAATCGGCTGGCATAGTTCCGATTTTTCCTTTTTTATAGGCGTCGGTCAATTTTTGCTCATTGTAATGGAAGCTGGCGGCCAAGCCACGCTCAGCATATTCGTGCATTTCTTTGGTGCGAATCTGGAATTCAACAATTTGTCCGCTCGGAGTTTGTACGGTTGTGTGAAGACTTTGATAGCCATTTGGTTTTGGATTGGCGACGTAATCTTTAATCCTCTCGTACATAGGCTGATACATATCATGTAAAATTCCCAAAACCAGATAGCCGGTCGATAAATCGTCGACAATTATCCTCAGAGCAATCAAATCATAAATCTTATCAATATCGCCAACTTTGTCCAATTTCTTAAACAGACTATAAACGCTCTTAACACGCCCGTCCATTTGGAAAACTAGCTTTTCCGCCTTTAGTCGCGCTTCAACTTCACGACGAACGTGATCCAATTTTCGTTGCGATTTTTTCAGTCGACTGTCCATCAAATTTTTGGTTTCTTGAAAAGCTTTCGGCATCAAATATCTAAAGCTCAGCTCCTCCAATTGAACACGAACTCGTCCCATATTTAAACGGTCGGCCAGCGGCGCAAAAACCTCAATCGTCTCTCTGGCGATTTTTTTCTGCTTTTCTGGCGTCATAAATTGCAAGGTTCGCATGTTGTGTAGACGGTCGGCTAGCTTGATAATTATCACGCGCACATCTTCGCCCACGGCAATCATTAACTTGGTCAAATTGTCCTTCGTGTGCGGTAAATAACTATCCAAATTTCGCATCCCGGCGCGAGCTTGTGAAACTTTAGTTACGCCATCTACCAGAAACGCCACATCGCGTCCAAACAAACTCTCCAAATCGTCCAAAGTTGCGTCAGTATCTTCAACGGTGTCGTGTAGAACTCCCGCCACGACCGTATCAATATCCATACCCCATTCAATCAGAATTCCCGCCACCGCCAATGGGTGATTAATGTAGGGTTCGCCACTTTTGCGCTTTTGTCCAGCGTGCTTTTCCGTGGCGTAATCGATTGCGCTCGCTAAAACCAATACTGGTACTTCGTCGTATTTTTGTTCAGCGATTGATAATAACTCTTCGCGCGTCATATTTATATTATACAACTTTGTAGTATAATTAAGAAAAGCTAAAGCGAAAATATCTAACAGGGAGGGTGATATGGCTGTAACGAGAATAGCAATTAACGGCTTCGGGCGAATCGGGCGCAATGCGTTTAAGATTGCTAACGAGCGAAGCGACTTGGAAATTGTTGCGATCAATGATTTGACTGACACGAAAACTTTGGCGTATTTGTTGAAGCATGATAGCAATTACGGCGAGTACGGACGTCAAGTTGATTTTACGGAAAATGAGCTGATTATTGAAGGTAAGTCGGTTAAGGTGTTGGCTGAGAAAAATCCAGAAAATCTGCCGTGGCGAGATTTGAATATTGATGTGGTGATTGAATCGACAGGATTTTTCACCGATAAAGATGGCGCGGGCAAGCACTTAACGGCTGGCGCAAAGCGTGTGGTTATCAGTGGTCCGACGAAGTCTGAGGGAGTCGATACGATTGTTCTGGGAACTAACGATGACAAGGTAAAAAACGCGACACCAATCGTGTCTAATGCTAGCTGCACGACCAATTCTCTGGGCGCGGTTATGGCGATTTTGGATGCGGAGTTTGGCGTTGAAAAGTCAATGCTAACGACTGTGCACAGTTATACGGCTAGCCAAAAGCTTCAGGATGCGCCATCCAAGGATCTTAGAGAAGGTCGCAACGCCGCCGAAAACATTGTCCCGACTACGACTGGCGCCGCAATTGCTGTAACTAAAACCTTACCGCAATTAACTGGAAAATTTGACGGACTCAGCGTGCGCGTACCGACTCCAGTAGTGTCGCTTAGTGACGTGACGGCGCTTCTCAGGAAAGACGTAACTGTCGAGCAGGTAAATGACGCGTTCAAAAAAGCCGCCCAGAGTAATTTCTATCAAGGCATTTTGGGTGTTTCTGAGGAACCTTTGGTGAGCCGCGACTTCATTGGCAATTCATATTCGGGGATTGTTGATCTTCCGTTGACGAAGGTAGTTGGTGGTAATCTGATCAAGGTTATGGTCTGGTATGACAATGAATGGGGCTATTCTAATCGCTTGGTCGAGTTGGTAGCAGATGTTGGATACTACTTGAAAAAGAGTGAATAAGGACATCTTCCAAAAAGGAAATAACCCCGCACTATGACAGTGCGGGGACGTCAGATATTGACGATTTTACAGACATTTATTGTCTCGCGCCTCTGCTGGCGCGGAGCATCTCAGCCGCGGCGTCGACGAATCTTGTCGACGATCACCATCGCGATGGCGATTACGAGGAAGACGATCGCCATATAGGCGGGAGCGTCATACACTATCGTCGATAGTGATGATAATCCGGGGTAATACGGGTAATACGGTACCCCCGATGCCCTCATCTCTTCCAGTTCCATCCACGCACTCAGGATAAGTGCGAGGTGGATTGCGGCGAAGTCGGCTGCCGCGAACATGCTTGCTGCGACCAGTCGGTGACGGTACAGCGCTGTGACTGAGGTCACAAACATACCGGCGATCAGAGTGATAGCTACGACTACAGCCAAAGCAGTGGTGGGCATGATTTATCCTCCTAGGGAAGATCTTGAGGTGCGGCCTTTCAAAACCGCGACCTCAACCGGGGTGAACTCCCCGGGAGTTGCTTTTCACGGTTTGAAAAGCTAATATATGTATATCATACAAGCCACGAAATGTCAATACTTTTTGTCAAATAGCTACATCCTACCTCTGATAAAATACCTAACTTTCCCTTGCAAAAAACATCGAAAACGCTTATACTAAAATTATGAAAATCTACCTCGGATCTGACCATCGTGGCTTTATGTTGAAGGAAAAAGTTTTTGCCTATTTGGTTAAGAATGGCTATGACGTGCAAGACGTTGGCGGTGTAGAATTAAATCCTGATGACGATTTTCCGCAATTTGCGCAGGCGGCGGCGTTGAAGGTCATTGGTGATGATAGCAAGGATCCGCGCGCGATATTAATTTGCGGCGGCGGTCAAGGAATGTGTATGGCGGCTAACCGATTCAAAGGAATTCGTGCCAGCGTGATTTGGGATGCGTTTGAGGCAAAAATGACGCGCCAAGATAACGACTCGAATGTTCTGTGTTTGCCGGCGCGAGTTTTGGAAGACAACGAATCGGCGTGGAAGGGAATTGTGGAAACGTGGCTGAATACTCCTTATGCGAATGCCCCGCGGTTTAATAGGCGTAATGCGCAGTTGGATGAATTGTCATGAGCAGTTCTGTAATCGCACCAGCAATTTTGGCAGAAAATGCCGAACAATACAAAGAGCAGGTTGATAAAATAACGGGTTTTGCTGAGCGTGTGCATATTGACATTTCTGACGGTGAATTTGCTCCGACATTGACAGTTGGAATTCCAGAATTGTGGGCACCGGAAGGTTGGACGATTGATATTCATGCGATGGTTAATGATGTTGCTGAATACGTTCCGAAGTTGATTGCCTTAAGACCTCATATGATTATTATTCACGCGGAAGCGACGGGAGATGTGAAGACTGCGCTTATGCAGATTCGTCAAGCTGGAATTATGGCGGGATTAGCACTACTAAAGCCGACAGTGCCGCGAACGGTTGAGGAATTGATAAAAATAGCAGATCATGTGATGATTTTTAGCGGTGAGCTGGGGCGATTTGGTGGAACTGCTAGTTTGATGCAACTAGAGAAAATACGACTTATTAAGGCTATTAATCCTAATGTTGAAATCGGTTGGGACGGTGGAGTGGCTGTAGATAATGCGTACAGTTTGGTTCAGGGCGGTGTTAACGTTTTGAACGTTGGCGGCGTTATTCAGAAATCGTCAGATCCGCGCACCATTTTCTCCAGATTGCAGCAGGAGATTAATAAAACGAGCGTGCTTTAATGAATGTCGACCAAATAACGAAATTGAAGAAAATATCGCAACAATTACGAAAGTCTGTCATCCGCGAATTATCTGCGGCTGGTTCAGGGCATCCTGCTGGGTGTTTGGGTTTTGCTGACGTTATGGCGGTTTTGTATTTTCACGCCATGCGACTAGATCCTGAGAATCCTAATTGGGAGGATCGGGATATTTTCGTGATGAGCAACGGTCATTATGCGCCGCTTTTATATGCCACGCTGGCGGAGCGGGGATTTTTCGATAAAAAAGAGTTGGCTAATTTGCGAAAATTTGGCTCCAAACTTCAAGGTCATCCAGAACGCGACAGTTTACCGGGAATTGAAACGACTAGTGGTCCTCTGGGTTGTGGTCTAAGTCAGGCGGCCGGCATGGCGTATTCATTGCAATATTTGGGTGGCAATTCTGAGCGATTCGTTTACTGTAGTTTGGGCGATGGCGAGCTGGATGAAGGGAATATTTGGGAGGCAGCGATGTTTGCGAAAAAATATAATCTGGCGAATTTAATTGCGATTGTTGATAGAAATAATATTCAGATTGGTGGCGATACGGAAAAGGTGATGCCGCTAGGGGATTTGGCAGATAAATGGCGAAGTTTTGGCTGGGATGCGCAGGAGATTGACGGACATAATTATTCGGCGATAGTTCAGGCGATTGACAAGGCAAAGAATTCTCGTCAGCCGAGCGTGATAATCGCGCATACAATTCCTGGTCGCGGCGTTGATTTTATGGAATATGATTACCGCTGGCACGGAAAATCTCCAAACGCCGAGGAGGCGGAGCGGGCGCTTTCTCAATTAAGCGAAGGGAATGGCAAATGAGTTTCTTAATGGAAAATTGGCAGAATTTGGAACTTGCGGCAATTCGGATGGGTTTTGGCGAAGGCTTGGTGGATATTGCGAAGAAAAATAATTTGGTGGTGGCGCTGAGTGCGGATTTAATGGAGAGCGTTGGCTTTGGCAAGTTTTATGAGGAAATCGGGAAACCTCGGGCAATTGAAGTTGGCGTAGCAGAACAGAATTTGGTTACCGTGGCGTCTGGATTGGCGGCTATGGGAAATATTCCGTTTGCAGCTAGTTATGCGGCGTTTAGTCCGGGTCGCAATTGGGAGCAGATTCGAACGACTATTTGTTTGAACAATCAGCCAGTTAAGCTGGTGGGCTCTCATGCTGGGTTAAATGTCGGTCCAGACGGTGCGACACATCAAATGCTGGAAGATATTGCGCTGATGCGAAGCTTGCCTAATATGGTGGTTTTGGCGCCTGGTGATGCTAATGAAGCCAAGCTGATCGCGGCGGCAATGGCTGGAGATAAACGCCCGAATTACGTAAGATTGCCAAGAGAAAAAACACCGCTATTCCTGAATCAATCTACTTTTGAGATTGGAAAAAGTTATACGTTGAGGTGCGGTAAAGATGTTGCCTTGTTTGGAACTGGCGTGATGACTTATCAATTGTTGTTGGCAGCGGAAAAGCTCGCGAATGAATATGACATTCAGGCGGAAGTGATTCATTTTCCGACGATTAAGCCGCTGGACGAGGATGCGATACTTGACGCGGCTCAAAAATGCCAAGCCGTCATTACGGCGGAAGAAGGGCAGATTGCTGGTGGATTTGGCTCAAGCGTGGCAGAAGTTCTTAGTGAGAATTTGCCTGTGAAGATGAAACGAATCGGCGTTAATGACGCGTTTGGCGAGTCGGGTAAGATGTCTGAATTGTGGGAAAAGCACGGTTTGGATGTCGATTCAATTGTTTGTAGTGTTGTCAATTTTCTCCAGTAAAAAGCCCGCCAGGAGCTACCGCCAAGATCTAATTAAAGACCTCAAAGCGGTAGTCCTGACGGGTATACGCTCATCTACGGTGTTGTTGTCGCCTCCGCTGTTGTTGTATCATTCCGTAGATGATTGAGGGAATTGATACGCTAGCCAGTGCGAACAATGCGCCTGCGGGTAGTCCGTAGGCTTTGACAATGTAAATGAGCGTCGCCCACCAGATCGCGCACGCGATCAGGATGATCAAGATGGAAATATCAAGCATGAACTTGACTGTTCTTGCGACGTAACTCATTTTTTCCTCCTTGCGAAAACGCTCAAGACCAAAGGGCTCTTTTGCCCCTAGGAAAGCCTCGAGCAAAAGTTATTTTATATTACCACCAAAACAACATGATGTCAATTCTCTTGGCATAGCGGGCGGTAATTGATATAATTACCATAAGTATTTTAGGGGGCAGTATGGGATTATCGATTTCAGAGATTCGGAAAAACACGACGCGGGCGCGTCATTTAATGCAGCGGACACGGGCGCAGCGTTTTGCGGTTGGGGCGTTTAATATTGACAATCAAGAGACATTAATTGCTGTGGCACGCGCGGCGCAAAAACTCCAATCGCCAGTGTTAGTTGAGGTTTCTGACGCCGAAGTGAAGGCTATGGGTCTAGAGAACGTCCGTGATTTGGTGGACAATTATAAGGCTGAGTACGGAATTGAAATGTACTTGAATTTGGACCACGGTCCGACAGTTGAGGGCTGTAAGCGAGCGATTGACGCAGGGTACGAGTTTATCCATATTGATATTTCTCAGGCAAATCATAACGCTTCTGATGAGGAAATTATTGCGAAGACTCGTGAAGTTGTTGAATATGCCAAGTTTACTGGCGCGCTAGTGGAGTCTGAGCCGCATTATTTTGGCGGAAGTTCAAATGTTCATACGGAAGATATAAATTACGAGGAGATAAAAAAGACTTTCTCTACGCCAGAGGGTGCGCGTGCGTTTGTTGAGGCGACTGGAATTGACACTTTTGCGGCGGCGATTGGCAATTTGCACGGCAAATATCCAGTTCCGAAAGTGTTGGATTTGGATTTGTTGGCTGACATTCGCGAAGCGATTCATTGTCAGATTTCGTTGCACGGTGGGTCTGGAACTCCACTGCATTATTTTGAGGACGCTGCGAAAATTGGCGTTTCTAAAATCAATATCAATTCTGATATGCGCTACGCTTTCCGAACAACTCTGGAGAAAACTTTGCGAGAAAATCCAAATGAGTACGCTATCGTTAAATTAATGCCGCCAGTTTATGCCGCTGTACAGGAAGTGGTGGAGTCGAAGATTAAGGCGTTTAATTCCGTGCGAAAGGCGGTGGTTTAATGGCAAAAATCATCACCGTTGGTGCGGCAATTCAAGACGTATTTTTAAGTCAATCGGACGCACTGACGCCAGTTTGTGAAAGTCCAGAACACTGTTTTGCGCGACTGGATTTGGGGGCGAAAGCCGACGTAAACCAGATTCATTTTTCGACTGGCGGTGGCGCTACAAACGCCGCGGTAACGTTTTCCAGGCAAGGGCATTACGCTAGTTTTATGGGGGCAATCGGTCACGATCCAGCGGGGCAAGCGGTAATTGCAGATTTGGACAAGGAAAATATTGACACGCATTTGGTGCGATATTCGCCAAAATACAGTACGGGATATTCGGTGTTATTATTGGCTTCAAATGGCGAGCGAACGATTTTAACATACCGCGGAGCTTCAACGCATTATCATGAGGCGGATTTTGATTTGTCCGAAGAGGACGCGGATTGGCTATACGTTTCAACTTTGGCGGGAAATATGCCGATGCTTCACAAATTATTCCAACAAGCCAAGCATCGCGATATGAAAATCTGTTTTAATCCTGGAAAGAAAGAGCTTGCACAAAAAGATAAATTGCTGGGACTTTTGTCTGATGTCGATGTTTTAACTTTGAACAAAGAAGAAATGCAGCAATTGGTGTCTGGCGAGGATTTGGAAGCCTTGGTTAGGAGAGGTTTGAGATTAGTTCCGGTCGTTTTGGTGACGGACGGCGTAAATGGCTCAATTGCAAGCGACGGAAAAACTATCGTGCGAGCGCTAATGTACGACGATAGACCGTCAATTGACAGAACTGGCGCTGGAGATGCGTTTGCGTCGGGATTTTTGAGTGAATGGGCGCGAAGTGGCAATTTGAAAAACTCTGTGATTATGGGCAGTGCGAATGCTAGTTCGGTGGTTATGAAAATTGGAGCAAAGGCTGGAATTTTATATGCTGGCACAGTGCTTCATGCTATGCCAATTCAAGAAAGGGAATTATAATGGCGCAAAATTTGGGAAAATTGTTGGGCGGTGACGTGAAAAAGCGTCGAGCATTAACCGAGCTCAGGCAGATGACTAGGGATGATAGCGATGTGCGATTGATTGCGGAAATATTGGCCAGAGCGCACTCGATTATTCGCTCTTTAGGTCTGGATCCGTCAAACGCTACGGCAGAAGAAATTTATCAATCACTAATGGCTATTGCGCCGAAAGTGGACAAATGGGCGCCGTTCAAGGCCTCTGAATGGGTGCTTTTGGACGTTGATGGGCAAGTGATTTCGTTTAATCCGATTGACGTTATAAATAACTATCACTGCCAGTTGCCTCTGGGAAAGCAGCAAACAACGTATGGCAAGCGAGGTCTGGGATTTGAGATTACGCGCCGATATAAAAACCACCCGCGCACGTACAATCCAGCCGTAGAGCGAGTGGTTTGCCAGGGTGGAATTTGTTGGATTGAGCCGAAAACTAAGAAATAATTATCGGTCGCAACAAGTTCGCTGATTTTTAATTAAATTAACCACCTCTGGAATATCTTCGGTAATTGTGTAGATTTTTTCATCGCCGTCAGAAATTAGCTTATTTGGAAGCATATTTTCGCGCACAAAATCATCCCATTTGCCCCAGAATTTTTTATCAAACAGAACAATTGGCACTGGCGCCATTTTCTTAGTTTGCGTTAATGTGATAATTTCACAAATTTCATCCATCGTACCGAATCCGCCAGGGAAACAAACGTACGCGTCAGCCAGAAGTGTCATAACGATTTTTCGTGGTGCGAAGTGCGTGAATGCGAACGAATCTGTTGTGTAGCTGTTTAAGGATTGCTCGTGCGGCAAGCGAATGTTGAATCCGACTGATTTTCCGCCAGCTTCCATAGCGCCGCGGTTTGCCGCTTCCATAATTCCGCCACCACCGCCGGTGATAATTGTGTAGCCTTCTTTGGCTAATTGAAACGCTAAGTCTTTGGCTTTTTGGTAATATTCGTTATCTTCAGTTATCCTGGCTGATCCAAAAAAAGTTACGGTTTTATGATATTTTTGGAGAATTTCATAGCCGGCATGAATTTCGTCATCGACTTTTCCTAATCTGAACATCGCAGCCTGAAGTTGCAATTCGCGCGGAATACAAACATTTTTCGGTGTCATCATTATCCTTTTTATTTTATGATTTTAACTTTATTACTATATCATAAAATGCCTATGGTTACAATACGTTGACGGCAAATAATCCATCATATACAATCAAAGCACAATCTAAATGGAGGTTTTATGGAGAACAAATCAACGGCTAATAAGTGGCTGATCGCGGCGGTGATTGTTATGGGCATAATTATCGTAGCTATGGCGACATGGATAATTGCTGGCGCTATGCATAAAAATAGTGACTCTAACTCTTCGGTAAAAAGTAGTCAGACAAAGAAGGATTCATCTGATTCACTGGAAAAAACTCGCGGTGAAGGCGAGGAGCCGTCAAATGAGGCAAAGAAAGAGTATAAAGATTTCCGAACCAAAGGCGACGGCACGGGTATTCGTTTAACTTCAGCGAGCGATGTTGATAAGTTGGATATTGATAGCTCTTTGAAGAAGTTCTTGAAGTCTAAAGTTGGTCAGCCGATTCCAGAGCGTGAAGGTTCTGTGTATGAGCCAATCATCGACCGTGCATACGGAAAATATGCGGCAGTATATGGTTTGACGAACGCTTATACTATTATCGGACCAAAGAACGGTACTGGTGAAATTGCAATTGTTGCGGGCACACAGCAAGGCGGCATGCCGTGCTCAGACTTGAAGTCTGCGTCGGTTCCGAGCCGCTTGGTTGATGGCAAATGTGAAGTTTCTGGCTCGTCTCAAACTTATAATCAAGACTAGTTTTCATAAATATAGTAAAATAGAGAGGTGAATAAATTTCGCCTCTCTTCTTCATATCAGCCCACTGGCGATCAGCCGCGAGCAATTGCTCAGTTAGTCGATGGTTTGGAAAAAGGTCAGCGCGAGCAAACTTTGTTGGGCGTGACTGGTTCAGGGAAGACATTTACGATGGCGAATATTATCGCTGAGCGCAATGTGCCGACGCTGGTTTTGGCTCATAATAAGACTTTGGCGGCACAACTTTTTTCTGAGTTTAAGGAATTTTTTCCGGACAATGAAGTCCACTATTTTGTTAGCTATTTTGACTACTATCAGCCAGAAGCGTACATCGCTTCGAGCGACACTTACATTGAAAAAGATTCGAAAATCAACGACGAAATTGATCGGCTTAGGCACGCTGCAACTTCTGCGCTGCTTACGCGCCGCGACGTAATTATCGTAGCGAGTGTGAGCTGTATTTATGGCATTGGTTCGCCAGAAACTTACGCCGATATGGCTATTAAATTGACCGTTGGCGAGCGCCGAGTTCAGGACAAGTTTATCCGTCTATTGACCGACATTCAGTATAAGCGCAACGACATCGATTTTGCGCGCGGAACTTTTCGGGTGCGCGGCGATGTCGTGGATATTTTTCCGGCAGGTCAAGATACTGCGGTTCGCGTGGAATTCTTTGGCGATGAAATTGAGCGGCTGACGAAGATTGATCCTTTGACTGGCGAGATTTTGGATCGGCCAGACCAATTGACAATTTTCCCGTCCAGTCACTATTCGACGCCACGTGAACGAATTGAAAAGGCGATTGTTGGAATTGAGAATGAGTTTAATCAACGGCTGAAATGGTTTGAAGATAATGGCAAGTTTTTAGAGGCGCAAAGATTAAGTCAGCGCACCAAATATGATTTGGAGATGCTGAAGGAAACTGGTTTTGTGAAGGGGATCGAGAATTATTCGCGCTATTTGACCGACCGAGAACCTGGCGAACAGCCTGCGACTTTGATTGATTATTTTCCGGACGACTGGCTGCTTTTGGTTGACGAATCGCACATGACATTGCCGCAAGTTCGGGGGATGTATAACGGTGATCGCGCCCGTAAGGAAGTTTTGGTTGAGCATGGATTTCGTCTTCCGAGCGCATTGGACAATCGCCCACTTCGATTTGACGAGTTCAATCAGCATATTCATCAGGCAATTTATGTTTCCGCTACGCCAGGAGATTATGAACTTTCTCATTCGCCAAAGCCAGCTGAGCAGCTTATTCGGCCGACTGGATTGCTTGATCCGCCGATTGAAGTTCGACCAACCGATGGGCAAGTCGATGATTTGATGGAGGAAATTCGCCAGACGATTGCGAAAGGTCATCGCGTGTTGGTGACGACGTTAACCAAGCGAATGGCGGAGGATTTGAGCGCTTATTTGACGGAAAATGGCGTAAAGACAGCGTATTTACATAGCGAAATTGATACGCTGGAGCGTGGCGATATTCTGAAAGATTTGCGGCTTGGAACGTATGATGTACTGGTTGGAATTAATTTATTGCGCGAAGGTCTGGACCTTCCAGAAGTCAGTTTGGTGGCAATTATGGACGCCGATAAGGAGGGCTTCTTGCGCAGTGAGCAGGCGCTAATTCAGACGATTGGACGAGCAGCGCGGCACGTTGATGGGCGAGTTATTATGTACGGTGACAATGTTACGGATAGTATGCGTCGAGCAATTGATGAAACGAATAGGCGTCGGGCAATTCAGCAGAAATATAACGAAGAGCATAATATTACGCCACAAACTATTCAGAAGAAAATTGACGATGGTTTGCGCTCGATTATTCCGCAAAAAGAATCTGATAAAAAGCCAAAGCTTAACCTGAAGAAAATTCCAAAATACGAATATCCGGCTTTGATTAAAGATCTGACGGCGCAAATGGAGCTACATAGTGCTAATTTGGAATTTGAAAAAGCGGCAGAACTGCGTGATTTAATTGCAGAAATTCGTCATACGATGTAGAATAAAAATATTATTAGATTAGGAGGGATTATGGCAACAAAAGAACAACCACAGCCAACAAACGTCGCGCAACCAGAAATGCCGATGCAACCAAATGCTTACCAAGCATATCCACAATACGCATATGAAGACCCAAATAAGGGCAAGGCTAAGATGCTAACCTTGGAATACGCTTTGGCAATGGGCTCAGCGATTATTTCAATTATGTTGCTGATTGACATCATAACCAAGGTGTTTGGTTTGTGGACGAATTCAACGTCAATGTTATTAAGAAGTGTTGGCGGATTTTTCGCCCCATCAATGGTAACTCAGGGAACGGGAATTGTTGCAGCGTCAGTATTTGCTGTGCTTTTGGCTGTATTGTCACTAGTTCTATTCTCACGCGTATCAAAAGCCGTTCCGGAGCGTGAAGGTTACACAAAGCGAACAGCTTACAAATTGGTAACTTACGGTGGTTTGGCGGTTTTGATTATTCCAGCTGTCGACTTGGTTGCTCGATTAGTAAGCATTTTGATCAACTCATTGCTATTTATCGGCGTTGGTGACGGCGGCGAATTCTATAAGAGTTTGTACTTGGGCGAATTCTTGCCATACGCATTAGCTCTTGCAATTGTTGCTACTAGCGCTTACTTCATTTGCCAAATTGTCAAAGGACGCAACATGTCAAAGGCTTTGTCTTTGATGTTGATTGTGGCTTCTTCTGTCGTACTATTGACTGGCGCTATCACAATCGCCGTTAAGGCACACGACACGGGTAGCTCAGTAAAGACTATTCCATCAGACTACAGTCGCTACAAGAACTACCAAGATTACTCAATGTAATAAAACTTGGAAAAATAAAGTCGCTCACTTTGATGGGCGGCTTTTTTTAGTGGTATAATATTGATATGATAACTATTTCTACCAGCGATATTCAGCACTTGGCGAGTTTGAGTAGTCTGGCATTGACTGATGACGAAACCGACGGACTGCGCCAAGATTTGGAAAATATAATTGGCTATATTGAGCAGTTGGGCGAGCTTGACGTGTCGGGTGTTGAGCCGACTTATCAAGTTACAGGACTGAGCAATGTTTGGCGTGAAGATGAAGTTCAGGCGGGGATTCCTGTTGAGAAATTGCTCGATTTGGCGCCAGAAAAACAAAATAATCAAGTGAAAGTTCCGCAGGTATTGTAATGAGTAAGATTAGTGATTTTATTGGCAAGAGCGCGGTCGAGAACGTAAAAGAAGCGTTGCGACGAGCGCGTGAAATTGAGGAATATAATGCGCTGCTTAGCTTGACGGAAGAGCGTGCGCTGGAGCGTGCAGCCAAGGTTGATGCTGGCGAGGTTTCTGGACGATTGGCGGGCGTGCCATTTGTTGTGAAGGACAATTTTTTGGCGTTTGGTGCGCCAACGACTGCCGCTTCAAAAATGCTAGAAAACTTTAATGCGCCACTACAGGCAACGGCTGTTGAAAAATTGGAAGCGGAAGGTGCGATTTGCATCGGTAAGGCGAATTTGGATGCTTTTGCGCACGGTGGTTCGACGGAAAACTCGGCATTCGGTCCAACTAAGAACGCTGCAGATGAAACGCGAGTTGCTGGTGGATCATCTGGTGGATCGGCGGTAGTTACGGCGCTCGACGTGGTTCCGTTTGCGCTTGGTACGGACACTGGCGGTTCGATTCGTCAGCCAGCTAGCTTTAACGGAGTGGTTGGAATTAAGCCGACTTATGGGGCAGTTAGTCGTTATGGCGTAGTGGCGATGGCATCAAGCACGGACACAATTGGTTGTTTTGCTACGAACGCAGAAGACACTGATTTGGTGATGGAAATTATGGCTGGTCGCGATGATAAAGATATGACGACTTTGCCTGATTTTTGGAATAATCAGCCAGAATTTGCAAAGAAAAAAATAGGTCTGGTCAAGCAGTGTATGACCGATGACGTGGACGCGGAAGTTCGCCAAAAAACGCTTGATTATGCAGAGGAATTGAAGCAGCTTGGCTACGAAATCGAAGAAGTGGATTTGAGTATGATGCAACATTCTCTGGCGATGTATTACATAATTGTGCCGGCGGAATTGTCCTCGAATTTGGCGCGATATGACGGCGTGCGATATGGTCATCGAGCGACGGAAGTAAAAACTTTGGCGGAACTTTACGGTCGCAGTCGAAATGAAGGCTTCATGGCCGAGAATAAGCGACGAATTATGATAGGAAGTTTTGTATTGTCAAGCGGATTTTTCGATGCTTATTATATGCAGGCTCAAAAAGCCAGGACGTTGTTGATTGACGAATTTAAGAAGTTATTTACTGAATATGACGCGCTATTGATGCCGGTTGCGCCGACTCCTGCGTTTAAGATTGGGGAGAATGCTAGCGATCCGATAAAAATGTATTTGGCGGACATTATGACTGTGCCAGCAAGTTTGGCTGGGCTTCCTGCGGTTGCTGCGCCGGCTGGAAATAGCGATGAAGGATTGCCAATTGGCGTGCAGCTTATTGGCGATTACAAGTCTGACAAGAGCTTACTGAAGCTAGTTTCGGAAGTGGGGAAGATTTGATGGACGGATTAATAGTCGCGATAGTTGTTGCGGCGTTGATTATCGGCGCCTTGCTGATGATTTTCATTCAATTGACTTCTCGTGGTCGCGGTCAAATTGACAAGGAAATGTATCAGAGGGTTTGGCGGCAAATTTTGCGCAATGTCGAAACCAGAAAATCGGAAAGTATGCAGATGGCGATAATGAAGGCGGACAAATTACTGGACAAAGCTATGCGCGACTGCGGCGTGGCTGGCGAAACGATGGGCGAACGTATGAAATCTCGCAAGGGATATTGGAGTGATGAAAACGGGCTTTGGGCGGCGCATAAATTGCGAAATCAAATTGCCCACGAAACCAACGTAACGGTAACGGCGCAGAGTTTTCGTCGAGCTATGGCGAGTTTTGAACAGGCATTAAAAGATTTGGGAGCATTATAATGAGTGTATATGACGATTATGAAATGACAATTGGTATCGAATGCCACGTTCAGCTGGCAACGAAAACCAAGCTATTTAGCCCGGCCGATAATGACGCTCGTGACGCTGAGCCGAATAGCAAGACACATCAGATTGACTTTGGTTTGCCGGGGATGTTGCCAGTTTTGAACAAGCACGCCGTTGAGTTGGCGGTTCGCGCTGGAAAAGCTTTGAATTCGCCGATTGCGCACGTTAGCCGATTTGATCGAAAGCATTATTTTTATCCAGATTTACCAAAGGGCTATCAGACTTCGCAGATGTATAATCCGATTATTTTGGCTGGATATGTCGATGCGCCATTGGAAGATGGTTCTTTGAAACGCGTGCGAATTGATCATGCTCACATGGAGGAAGATGCTGGTAAATTGACTCATCACGACGGCTATTCGTTGGTCGATCTTAACCGCGCTGGCACGCCGCTGATTGAGATTGTTTCTGAGCCAGACATGCATTCGGCCGAGGAGGCTAAAGCTTACGTTTCGGAACTTCATAAATTGATGGTTTACGCGGGTGTGACTTATGGCAATTTGTATCACGGAAATATGCGATTTGACGTTAATATTTCAGTGGCAAAGAAGGGTGCGACGGAGCTTGGAAAGCGCGCAGAAATTAAGAATCTCAATTCCTTCCGCAGTGTTGAAAGGGCTGCTGAGTACGAGTTCAAGCGCCAAGTCGATATTTTGGAACGTGGCGAAGAAGTTGTTCAGGAAACCAGAGGCTGGAATGATGACAAGCAAATAACTATTTCTCAGAGGTCAAAGGAAGACGCGCAGGATTATCGCTATATGCCAGATCCAGATATTCCGCCAGTTGTGTTGACTGACAAGGTGATTGCTGAAATTCAGTCCAAAGTGCCGATGCTTCCTGGTGAATATAGGGAAAAATGGAGCGTGCTGAACTTGGATAAATCTGTTATCAATTCGCTTTTGTCTAATCAGGATTACGCCCAGATTACATTGGAAGTTCAGAAAAAGTCTGGCGAGGCGTCAGCTAAGCGAGTCGCGCATTGGTTCGCGAGCGCATTGACAACTTCTGATGAAGATAACGCGCAAACGGATAATGAATCTACACGCGTGGCGGTTGACGATTTGATAAAATTGGCTGAAATGACAGAGAAGTCTGAAGTTTCCAGCACGAATGCAAAGGAGTTATTCAATGAGCTTCTGGCTGGCGCGAAAAATCCGCGTAAACTTGCCGAAGAGAAGAATTTGTTGCAGGTTTCTGATGAATCGGCGATTGCTGCAATCGTTGACGAAGTTTTGAACGATCCAGCTTCGGCGGCGTCAATTGCAGATATCAAGGCTGGAAAAGATAAGGCTATTGGCTATTTGGTTGGACAAGTCATGAAGAAGTCTAAGGGTCAAGCCAACCCAAGCCTTGCACAAAAACTGATTCGCGAGAAACTTTAGAATTGCTGAAATAATAGGGAGTAGGAGCTGAAATATGAGAAAACCAACTAAAGCTATCATCGCCGCTGCCGGTTTTGGTACGCGATTTTTGCCACAAACTAAAGCCATGCCAAAGGAAATGTTGCCGCTGATTGATAAGCCAATTATTCAATATGTCGTCGAGGAATTGGTTGAAGCTGGCATTAAAGATATCATCATTATCGGTAGCGCGAATAAGCGAGCAATCGAGGACCATTTTGACGAGCCGAATGAGGAACTTTTGGCTAATTTGCGCGCTGGCGGTCCTAAAAAACAGCCGTTCATTGACGCGGTGCAAAATTTGGCTGATATGGCGAACTTTATTTATATTCGCCAGAAAGGTCCGTACGGCAACGCAACGCCTTTGGCTTGTGCTTCGCATTTGATTCATCATGACGAGCCTGTGATTTATACGTTTGCGGATGACTTTATTGCGGCTAGTCCAAGTCGTTTCAAACAGATGATCGAGGCGTCAGAAAGCCTAGACGGAGCGGTTCTGTCGTGTAAGAAAATCACCGATGACGCGGAATTTGATCGTTATGGAGTCATCAATGGTCAAGGAGTGAAAGACGGCGTTATAAAAATGACGAACATTGTTGAAAAGCCGGGCAAGGAGAATGCGCCTTCTGATTTAGCGAGCGTTAGTAGCTATTTGCTTCCAGGCGAGATTTTTGGCTATTTAGATAAATCCAGGAAAGAATTTGACGGCAACGGCGAGTTTACAATTCAGCCAATTATGCAACAAATGATTGACGACGGATTTGATTTTTACGGCGTGGAGATTACGAACGGCACTTATTATGACACTGGCGACAAATTGGAATATCTAAAAACGGTAATCGACTTTGGGCTGCGTGATCCTAACTTCGGTGATAAATTGCGCGCTCATCTGACGGATCGTCTAAAATAATGTATAATAAATAACATGAATGGATTGCTTATTATATTAGTAATTTTAATGGTGATTTTTATCATTATGATGATTGCTATGACAATTTCTATCATTAAATTAACGCGTCAAATTCGCCAAACTCAGCAAAACGTGGAGGCTATAAGCCAGAGAATTGCTAGTCTGAATGGAGTTGTAAGTACGGTTTCAATTGGCGTGGAATTGGTTAAAGGTTTCGCTTCAAAGAGTGGATTTTTCTCAAAATTTTTCTCAAAGAAGAGGGTAAAAAAGAGTGAAAAAGTCAGTCAAAGAACAGTCAAATAAGCTAGCAAAAAAAGTTGTTCGTGATAACGAAAATGATGCTCGTCGGGCGATTTTGGAGGATTTGTTCTTTGATTTTCATAAATCTCGCCACCAGGTTTACTGGGTGAATTTTATTCGCGGAATTTTCTTTGGTCTTGGAAGTGCTTTGGGTGCGACATTATTGATTGCGATATTGATTTGGATTTTGGGGCAATTTGCCGATATTTTCCCGCCGTTGGCTGATTTTATCAATCACTTAATTGAGACAATGCAACGCCGTCAATAGCGTGCTATAATTATTATTAATGACTGAGGGGAAAAGCGAACAATCATCGTCGGCGGCTTTGAAGCCGTCGGATTTCGTGCATCTTCATAATCACACTTTCCATTCGGTACTGGACGGATTGACCAAGATCCATGACTTGGTCGATAAGGTTAAGGAACTCGGAATGGAGGCTGCTGCCGTAACTGATCACGGCACGATGAGCGGCATTTTGGACTATTACAAGACCGCCAAAAAAGCAGGAATTAAGCCGATTATCGGAATTGAAACTTACGTGGCGACTCGTTCGCGATTTGACCGCGATCCGGGCAAGGACAAGCAGCGTTTTCACTTGACTGTGCTTGCGATGAACAATACGGGCTTCCATAATTTGATGAAGTTGTCGACGCGCGCCAATCTGGAGGGAATGTATTATAAGCCGCGAATTGACCATGATTTGCTGGAGGAGTTGAATGAGGGATTGATTGTTCTGAGTGGTTGCGCGAGTGGTGAAATTGGTGTAGCGTTGAAAGAGGATGATTATGATCGCGCTCGTGAGATTGCCAAATGGTATAAGTCAATCTTTGGCGATCGCTATTATTTGGAGCTGCAGGACCACGGGCATCCGAAGTCGAATACACACTGGGATGTGCAGGCGAAGATCAACGAGGGCTTGATTAAGCTTTCAAAAGAGCTTGATATTGAAATGGTGGTGACTTGTGATGGTCACTATTTGACGCACGAATATCAAGACGCGCATGAGATTCTGCTTTGTGTCGGGACAGGTTCGTATCTTAGTGACGAAAAGCGAATGAGCTTGAAGGATTTTGAACTTCACTTGACGGATCCGCGCGATATTATTGATCACTGGGGCGAGGAATTTCCTGAAGTTATTCGCAACACGAAAAAAATAGCTGATCGCTGCGACGTTGAGATTGAGCTTGGGCGAATTCTTATTCCAAAATATCCATTGCCAGACGGCGAGAATGAACATTCGTATCTGCTCAGATTGACATATCAAGGTTTGTTGCAGCGTTACAATGGAGCTTCGAAGGAGGAGGCTGAAAAGTTGGATCCTGACGAGATTATTCCGAAGCTATCTGATGAGGTTCGTGAGCGCGCTGAGATGGAGCTTGGCGTGATGGGAAATATGGGCTATGAAGGTTATTTCTTGATTGTCCAGGATTTTATCAACTGGGGAAAATCTCAAGGAATTGTTTTTGGTCCAGGGCGCGGTAGTGCGGCTGGCTCGATTGTTGCGTATGCATTGAATATTACAGACCTTGATCCTCTAAAATACGGTTTGCTATTTGAGCGATTCCTTAATCCTGATCGTATTTCTATGCCCGACATCGACGTTGATATTCAAGATACGCGTCGCGACGAAGTGATTGAATATTGTGCGAAAAAATATGGCGAGGATCACGTTAGTAATATTGCAACGTTCGGCAAGATGTTTGGTCGTATGGCAGTGCGTGACGTTGCCAGGGTTTTGGAAGTTCCGTATGCCGAGAGCGACCGCTTGGCGAAGTTAGTTCCGCCGCCAAACCAGGGGCGACATATTCCGTTGTCCGTGAGTATTAAAGAAGACGCAGATCTTCGGAATGAATATGAAAATAATCCGACTGCGAAGGAAGTTTTGGACTATGCAATTCAGCTGGAAGGGACGATTCGTAGCCACGGCGTTCATGCTTGTGGTGTGGTGATTGCGCCAGATACGTTGGTCAATTATATTCCGCTTGAAATGGCACAAAAGGGCGTGGTGGCAACTCAGTTTCCGATGGGCGAGGTTGAAGAGTTGGGCCTATTGAAGATGGACTTCTTGGGTCTTTCGAACCTTACGATTATCAATAACGCCATGAGGATTATCCGAAAAGCTTACAAGAAAGAAATTAATCTTTCAGAGTTGCCTCTTGATGATAAAAAGACCTATGAGCTGTTTCAGCGCGGCGACACGACTGGCGTATTCCAGTTGGAATCGGCGGGGATGAAGCGATATTTGCGCGGGCTGAAGCCGACTACGTTTGAAGATATTATTGCTATGGTGGCTCTTTATCGTCCGGGCCCGATGCAGTTTATTGACAGTTTTATTAGGCGTAAACACGGCGAGGAAGAAATAACTTATTTGCATTCCGGAATGAAAAACTCGCTGAAAAATACTTACGGAATTTTG
This sequence comes from uncultured Candidatus Saccharibacteria bacterium, assembly GCA_963541875.1. Classification (GTDB taxonomy): domain Bacteria; phylum Patescibacteriota; class Saccharimonadia; order Saccharimonadales; family Saccharimonadaceae; genus Nanosynbacter. Next base: position 16,018 of record CAUTVA010000002.1, on the reverse strand, counting down.
GTCTATCAGGAACAGTTTATGCAGATTTCTAAGGAATGGTGTGGATTTACTGGTGGTCAGGCTGACACATTGCGTAAGGCTGTTGGTAAGAAAAAAATTGACTTGATGAAAAAGGTTAAGCCTGAATTTGTCGAGGGTGCGGTTAAAGTTGGTGGCGCAACTAAGGAGATTGCGGAAACTTTCTGGACTCAGCTGGAAGAATTCGCTAACTATTGTTTCAATAAGTCGCACGCCGCTTGTTATGGTTTGATTGCTTATTGGACGGCTTATTTGAAAGCGCATTATCCTGACGCGTTTATGGCGGCGCTTATGACCAGCGACCATGACGACACTGATCGTCTGGCAATTGAAATCACCGAGTGTAAACACATGGGAATTAGTGTGCTTAGCCCTGATGTAAACGAGTCGTTCGTTGAGTTTGCAGTGGTGCCGAATGAGAATAAAATTCGTTTCGGGATGTCGGCGGTGAAGGGAGTTGGCGTTGGTGCGGTCGAGGAGGTTTTGCGGGCGCGCGAAGATGGTTCGTTTACGTCGGTTGAGGATTTTGCTAGGCGCGTTTCAACCAGCAAATTCAACAGGAAAGCCTGGGAGTCGCTTATTAAGTCTGGTGCGTTTGATGATATGGGCGATCGATCTGATTTGCTTTTCAATCTGGATTCTATTACATCATTTGCGTCCAAGCTCCAAAAAGAAGCCGCCAGTGGGCAGACCAATTTGTTTGGAATGTTGGGTGGCGATGACGCAGCGAGCGTCCAATCGACTCTTCATCTCCAGAAGGCTCCTGTGAAACACGATGATAAAGAGCGCTTGATGTGGGAGCGAGAATTGTTGGGGTTGTATATCTCGGCGCATCCGCTTGATAGATATGAAACGTATTTGAGCGAGCAAACTCAACCGTTGACGCAATTAGTTCCTGAGTACGACAGCCGGATGATGACGGTCGGGGGAATTATTAGTACCGTTCGTACGATTGTCACAAAAAGCGGTTCGAAAATGGCGTTTGTGGGAATTGAGGACAAGTTCGGTGAGGGCGAGATAATTGTTTTCCCAAATCTGTATGAGAAAGTTGGCGCTAAGCTGGTTCAGGACGCAGTGATTCGGGTTTCTGGTAAAAATTCAGCGCGAGATCGTGACGGAAATTTGGGTAATGAAAGTAAACTAATTGCCGATGATATTATTGCGATTACGGATAACGATATCAATGGCTATGAGTCGACTGGTCGTAAAATGGATGCGCCAAAAATTAGCTCTGCCGTAAAAAAAGAGCGCCGCGAAGCTTATCGTAATCAGAAAAATGGAGTTTCTCCGAAGTCTGCCGTAAAGAATGACGCCACCAAACCGCAGCCAAAAGCTCATTCGGCACCTGTTAACGTTGCGCCAGAAATTCCCGCCTCAAAGTTATTTGTGTATATCAAAGATCCGAATGACCATTCGCGGTTGGTGAAAATGAAGTCTGTTTGCGGCGAGAATGCTGGCACGACTGACGTGGTTTTGGTACTGGGCGAGAAAGAAAAATCAGCCATGCGTCTGCCGTTTAAGGTGGATGCTAATGACAATTTATTAAGCCAATTAAAAAACACTCTGGGTGAAGAGTGTGTAGTTCTAAAGTGATAGTTAGCCCGCTGACAGAGACTCAGCCGGAGCTGATTGCTCTACGGCGGACTTAACTATCAGCGGGACATAAAGCCCTGTTCTCGTTAGAGAGCGGAGTCTTCGTGCAGCTTGCGCAAGCAGCACGAAGCGACGTACAAACTTCCGGCCTGAAGCATCCCTAGCGTCAAGTTGACGCCAAGGCTGTTCATCATCGGCCATAACCGCAGCCAGAAATAAGAGTACGCAGCTAAGATAAGCACTAAGGTCGCTAGGCCCAAGTTTAGCTTATCCTTGCTAAGGCTACGGTCGGCCTTTTCTGCAAGCGCAGTTATTTCAGACGATAGACAGATCAGCAATAGCTGAACCATGATAGCGAGCACGAACATCGTGCCGCACTCCTTTCCATCTAGGACTATAAAGGGCTGCTTTTGCATTGGGATAATTCCCAGCAAAAGCCATATATAAATCTACAATATTTATTTAATAAAGTCAAGTGGCGTGATGAAAATAGATTACCTTCAAATGAAAATAGCCCGCCAAGAGAGCCTCAGCCGAGATCAAAAGTCTCAAAGCAAGCTATTTTCTGGCAGGGAAGATTAGCCCAAATAGCGCAATTCCCGTTGCGACCGACACATTGAACGATTCTTTTTGACCAAACATCGGGATTTCTACGGTGAAGTCACAGTTGTCCAAAAGCTCCGGCGTGATTCCGTGGACTTCTTCGCCGAGTAGCAGTGCAAATTTTTCAGGCGGCTGAAATTCTGGTAGCATCACGCTGTCTTTTGATTGCTCCAGCGCGATAATTGGCAAGTTTTCTGTTCGCTGATTTTCTTTAATCCAATCATTGACATCCTCGTAAAACTCAAACGGCACCAAGCTTTCCGCACCCAAAGCAGTTTTATGAATTTGGCTGGTGATTTTTTCGCGAATATGTGGCAGGCGAGGGTCTTCAGATCGAATTTCTCCATCAACAAGCGCGCAAGCAGGCGCCTTGCTACATAAACTCAATTCTGGATACGGCGCGTAACCACTAAGAATAATCTTTTTTACGCCAAATCCTTCGGCTGTGCGAAAAATTGCCCCAACATTATGTGTTGAGCGAATATTATGGACTAACAGAGTAATTTCTGGATTCATATCACTATTATATCACTCGTCAAACCGTAAGCTTTTTGGTATAATTTTCATATGGACGAAGATAAAATTCAGGCGCGACGCCGCGAGCAGGATGAGGAAGCGACTCGTCGTCGAGCGTCAATTTTAGGACTTCAATATCTTGATGGGCGGGAATTTGAAGATACTCTACCCTTACTTAAGGATGTTTTGACGATAGAAGAGATGTATAAGGGTCGGCTGGTTCCGCTGGCTTTTAATGAGGAAGATCAGTCTTATCGATTTGGCGTTACATCGCAAACTTCTGAGTCGTTGATGAAGAAAATGCAAAGCCAGTATGTTGAAAACGGCAAGCGAATCTTCTTTTTCTTAATTTCTGGCTCGGCGTTTCGGTCAATTATGCTCAGGTTTGATCCGCCAAAAAAGGTGATCTACGACAATATCGAAATTGCCAAGGAGGGCGATAGCGATACTCTGGCGCAGGTTACGCAGACTTTGGCTTCCGTGGGCACGAATGACGTGTTTAATTATTTGATTGACCAGGCGGATTTGTTGGGCGCGTCGGATATTCACATTGAAAATCAGCGCGAATCGATTCGAGTTCGTATGCGTGTTGACGGAGCTTTGCACACGGTGGCGGAACTTAGTAGGGATAGATATCGAGTTATTATGGCGACTTTGGCGTCGCGTGCGAATATTTCTACCGCTTCTAGAGAGCCTCAGTCTGGACATATGCAACAGGAAATTCATAGAGATGGCGCATCGCATGTGCTGAATTTGCGCGTGGAAGCCGTGATGACGGTGTATGGTTTGGATCTGGTGCTTCGATTGTTTAATTTTGACGAGTCAATGTTGAACTTGGATCTATTGAGCATTTCAAAGAAAGAGCGCGAGCAAATTGATGAAGTCATTTCTCATCCGCGCGGGATGTTGTTGATGGTTGGTCCGACTGGCTCGGGAAAATCTACGACGTTATATAGCATTTTGAACGCTCTTAATACTCAGGATCGAAAGATTATTACATTGGAAGATCCTGTAGAAAATACGATTCCTGGGATTGCTCAGATTCCAATTGATACGACAAATGGACAGAGGTTCGCTGATGGTTTGCGCAGTGTTTTGCGCCTTGACCCAGACGTGGTGATGGTTGGTGAGATTCGCGACAATGAAACTGCGAAGACTGCGATTCAGGCGTCAATTACGGGACACTTGGTGCTGTCTAGCTTCCACGCCAATTCGACTGCGGCGGCGTTTAGTCGTATGATCGATATGATTGGGCAAAACCCGATTTTTAGCTCGGCGGTTCGGCTGGTTATTGCTCAGCGACTGGTGAGGAGATTGTGGGATGATAGCAAGGAAGAATATGAGCCAGATGAGGCGACTCGTAAGTGGGTGAAAGAGGTTTTGAAGGATTTGCCAGAGAATGTTGATTGCCCAGATTTGGATACGTTTAAGCTTTGGCGTGCAGTGCCGACAGACGACGTTCCATTCGGCTATAAGGGGCGAATTCCAGTAATGGAGCAATTGGTCGTGAGCGAGAATATTCAGAAATTCTTGCGCGGCGATGTTGAGGATGTTCACACGGAAGCGATTGAGAAGGCTGCAAAAGAAGATGGCATGGTGACGCTACTTCAGGCTGGCGTGTTAGCGGCTCTTCGCGGCGAAACTACATTAGAAGAAGTTAACAGAGTAATATAATTGACTTTATAGCTATAAACTGATAGAATATTAGTTTATGAGCGAAATTCCGGAATATCCTTATCACGATGGTGAATCTTCAGCGTCTGAAAAAGACTCTGTCTATGATTTTTTTGGTACTTTCATTAATTTTTTTGAACTTATATATGAAAAAGTGCCCAAAGATTTACCCAAATTTAAGGACTTGATTGAGAAACATAAGGATGTAATTAGTACGCTTAAGCAGGCTAAGGATGCATATGACCAGTCTCCTAAATATTTGGAGATCCGCTACGATTTTGGCGAAGTAAGTTCTCGATTGACAGAGGAATTTAATAAGGAATACGAAGCCTCATTAAACGCTTTTATGTCGTCATTGGATAAGATTTTTCCTGCTAATATAGCAGAAGTTAATGTTCCGAAATACTGCAATTTTGAGGGGTGCAAAATTCCTAAAGTAAAGAAATTTCAGAGGAATAATAATCTTAACCCAGATGTTGCCGACTCTGAATATATACGACTCGCATTAGGGACTAAGAAGGCTGTGATTGATGGTGTCTATGAGGAAGACGATACTTCTTCATCTATAGAATTTGAAATAAGTCAGCCTGAATATAATCCAGTTCGTGAAAATACGGACAGATTGGTTAAGCTGTTGGCGAATTTTTCGGCGCTTAAAAGCAACGAGTTTGATGCAATGCGCGAGAGCAAGGTTGGTGTACGCATGGAACGTGTTGAAGATTTTTTTAATTATGAAAGAGACCTGAAGTGGGCGAACGCCATACTTGACTGTGTAAACGAGATGAAAGACCTGAATGAGGAGTCATGGGCTCGTAAATATACAGAGATTGTATTCGAGGAAAATTGTTCGAATGTACAAACTTTTGCTAAATCTATGGTGGAAGAAAAAGCTAAGTTAATTTTAGAGAGGGAGCTGAGGGTTCTTTCTGAAAAATTCACAACTTACAAAGTGGCACCTGAAATTGCGCGTAACTCTTTGGGTGAAGCTACCAAGAAGAAAAGGTCAAATAAACCGGAGTCGAGAGCTGAAGAAAGCTCTCGGCCGGTAGAGATTGGGTTAAAGGCGGGAGATGTTGTAGAGCTTGATAATGAGACGTTTCCGTGGCTTAAAGAAGATTCTATTGTGAATATACTGCATATTGAGCAAGGCAACGGCGGCACTGTGGTTGCCGTAGTCGACGCGCGTACTAAAGAGGCTAAAGGGATTGAGCATGAAATGACTGGATATGAAAACAACGAGAAGAAGCAGGATATTCTGCCCATTATTAAGGAAAAATTAATTATGGCCGCCAAATGTGTGGCAACCTCAAGAAATAAGTCTGTCGGTTTGCCGGTTGGCTTAAAAAATAACAAATCAAAAGAGCTTTATCCGTTTATAATTTACGCCTGGAAAGATCGGGCGCATGATGCTAAGAGGGTTTATATGTCAAAAGTCAGCGTTGAGAATATGTCTGATAAAAGTGAGACTAAAAGATCTCTTCAGGAAACTGGAGTGACTGAAGTCATTTTATTCTTAGGAGCTTGCGACAAACAGAATCAGAAATCGTTAGTAGCTCTGTTTATGGATGGAGACGCTCGCGATGCAGCTAAGTACGGTGCTGGTGCCTAGATTTATTTAATAACGTTAGCAACAGCCTCAACAACACCTTCGTCGAATGCGGTTGGGACGACTTTATCGACGGTTGGATTTTCGACCAGGTTAGCTAGCGCTTCAGCGGCTGCCAATTTGTGCTGATCGGTGATTTTCTTAACTCCGTGATCTAATGCGCCGCGGAAAATTCCAGGGAAGGCTAGAGAGTTGTTGACCTGGTTTGGAAAGTCGCTGCGACCCGTGCCAATGATTGCGACGCCGGCTTCTTTGGCGACGTCTGGCATAATTTCTGGAACAGGATTTGCTAGTGCAAATACGATTGGATCTTTCGCCATTTTTTGGACTAATTCTGGAGTGAGAAGTCCTGCGCGCGATACGCCGATGAATACGTCTGCGTCGGTGATGGCGTCTTCAATTGAGCCAGATTGTGATGCGTCGACGTATTCCAATAGCGCGGTTTTCTCAGCGTTCAAATCAGTGCGTGATTTTCCGACAATTCCTCGACTATCCACCGCTACGATGTTTTTTGCCCCGTAAAGATTTAACAATTTGATGATTGCCGTGCCAGCTGCGCCTGCGCCGATGACCACGAATTTGCAATCTGCCAGGTTTCGTCCTGTCAGCTTAGCGGCGTTAATTAAGCCCGCTAATACAACGACAGCCGTGCCGTGTTGGTCATCGTGGAAGACTGGAATATCTAATTCTGCCTTCAATCGCTCTTCAATTTCAAAACATTTTGGTGCGGCAATGTCTTCGAGGTTGATGGCTCCGAAGCTTGGCGCAATAGCTTTAACTGTGGCAATAATTTCTTCTGGCTCGTGGACGTCTAACACGATTGGCACGGCGTCGACATCGGCAAAATGCTTAAATAGTAAAGCTTTTCCTTCCATGACTGGCATGGCGGCTTTTGGTCCCAAATTACCTAAGCCCAAAATTGCTGATCCGTCTGAGATTACGGCGACTAGATTATTTGTCCAAGTGTACTTTGGCAAATCGGCTGGATTTTCGGCAATTGCTTGGCTGACTGCGCCGACGCCAGGGCTGTAATAGGCGCTAAGTTTATCGCGATTAAGCTCCTCTTTATCTCTGAGGCTGGTCGTAATTTTACCTTTGTATTTTTCGTGTAGTTCGAGTGCTAATTTATTGTAATCCATAACTATATTATACTCCAATTTTATTTAATTGATATTTCTTCAGATTTGTGTTATTATCTTATGTAATTGTACGAGAGTTAAATATTCGAGCCTTGTTTGACGTGGAGCCGCAGAGGTACAACTGCGTGGCCAGTCGGAGCGAGTTCGGAAGATAGGAAAAAATATGAGTTTTGAGTTAATCAACAAAATCAACCAAGCACAAAAAAAGCAAGCAGTTGTCGATGTTCGCAGCGGTGACACAGTTCGTGTTTACCAGAAAATTAAGGAAGGCAACAAAGAGCGTATTCAGATGTTCGAGGGTGTTGTTATCCGCACCGACAATAAAGAATCACACACATCACGCATTACGGTTCGAAAGATCGCTTCAGGCGTTGGCGTTGAAAAGTCATTCTTGATACACAGTCCACTTATTGAGAAGATTGAGATTGTTCGCCGTGCTAAGGTTCGCCGCAAGTTCTTAAGCTTCCTTCGTCAGCGTAGTGGTAAGTCAGCTCGCTTGACGGCTAAGAATTTCGATCGTGCTGCTGTTAATGACATTCATGACGCTAAGGCAGAAGCGGAAGCTGAACGCTTGAAGGAAGAGGCTGCTCAGGCTGCCGCAGCAAAACAAGCTGAAAAAGATGCCGCTCAGGCTGAACTTGACGCCAAGGCCGCTGAAGTTGCAGCTCGCCACAAAGACGCGTAATTGTCAATTGGTTAATCGTTAAAACCGTCTCTTAATCTGAGGCGGTTTTCTCATGTTATAATCTCAATATGGTAATATTTCATTATATATCCGTCCTTGTTCCGACGACTTTGGCTGTGGCGGCTCCTTATGTTTTGAAGAAAAACGGCTTTGATAATGAGAAAAAATATCGCTGGATACTTTACACAGCGTGTTTGTTGTTTTTCATATCTTGGTATTTGCCGTCGCCGTTAATTGATGGGCAGGATACTAGTTTTACGACGCACTTTGTGGGCGGTGGGCTATTTACGGGACTATTCTGGGTATATTTGGTTTCGTCGATGAAGTGGCGGGCGCATTGGCTGGTGATGGCGTTTTCAGTCTTTGCTTTAGTTTCGGCGTTGGGCTGCATTAACGAACTGGCGGAATTATTTATGGTCAAGGCAGGTTTGGCGAGCATAAAATTGGATGACACGAATTGGGATATTTTGGCGAATACATTAGGCGCGGCAACAGTTTGGATTGGCTGGATTATTGCGAATTTTATGACGAAAAAGGGAAGATTGTCGGGTGATTCTGGGAATTGATGAAGTCGGGCGCGGCGCGTGGGCTGGACCGTTGGTGATTGGCGCGGTGGTTTTGGGCGGCGCTGAAATTGAAGGGCTTGATGATAGTAAAAAATTGACCAAAAAGCGGCGTGAATTGCTTGATGAGGAAATTCGCGAGCAAGCGTCGGCTTGGGCGCTGGGTTGGGTTTCTGCTGAGGAGCTGGACGAAATAGGGATGAGCGAGGCGCTTAAGTTGGCAACGCGGCGCGCAGTCAAAGAAATCCAAGCGAAATGTCAGAAAAGCGGCTCGAAGTTTGGTGAGATTATTATCGATGGGACGGTTAATTTTTTGGCAGGTACGCCGCTAGAAAAGTACGTAACAATTATAGCGAAAGCCGACGGTCTGATTCCGAGTGTTTCGGCGGCGTCGATTATTGCTAAGGTGGCTCGCGATAAATTTATGGCGAAGCAGGATGATATTTATCAGGGATATGATTTTTCTTCGCACGTTGGTTATGGAGTGGCGAAGCATCGAGCGGCTATTGATAATCTGGGCGTAACTCCGCTACATCGGCTGAGTTTTGCGCCGTTGGCTAAATACGCTAATACTGGGGCGAATTCGCAAAATGCGTCTGACAATAGAAAATCTAAAAACCAGCAAAAAGACACGACGCGTCAAATTGGCGATAAAGGTGAGCAAGCGGCGGCGGATTGGTTAGTGACTGATGGTCATGAGATTATAGAACGGAATTGGCGAACGCGATATTGTGAAATTGATATTGTTAGTAAAAAAGACAAAGTTTTATATTTTACAGAGGTTAAATATCGGAAAAATGACAATTTCGGCGATGGCTTGGCGGCAATTACAAATAAAAAACAGCAGCAAATGCGTTTTTCTGCAGAGATGTTCATTGCCAAAAATGCGCAATATGAAAGCTGTGATATGCAAATGCTGGCAATTTCTGTTGATGGAAATCCGCCCGTAGTTGAAGAGTGTGTGGTGTTGGAATAGGTTGCTTGCCGCCAATCTATACTTGCTGTATCACTAATTTTATGACGGCAAGTCTTATTTTGTAATATGAAACTTGACAAATAATCAATTTAGGTGTAATATGGTAAACATAGTTATAAAAAGGAGTTTTGATATTATGAATAGTGAATCGAATCATTCAGATAAGTTAGTGTCGCTGGTCGGCCCTAATTGTGAGAGGTGTCCTTTGTTTGACAGATGTCGCGCAATGTTAGCTGCGCGGGTAGTTGCTGATATGGTTGTAATTGTCGATGACGAAAATCATCTTTATAAGCCCTGGACTAAAAAAGAGTCAGAAAAACTCGGCATTATCTCTGATGGAACAAAGCTAGAAGAAGGTTCTGTTGCTGATATGGCAAAGAAGATTATAGAAGACTGTGATGGGCCGATAAAGAAGGAAATTCCAGAGAGTTCAGTTCCGCTATCTTCTTTTAATTATGTTTTTCCTGGTGATGATATTCGTCGTCGACCTATAGGTGGTTCTAAAGATGCTGGTTTTACGGTAAAAATTAAAGTTGATAAAGCTGCTCAAATTAAAGAGCTTGACAAGTGTAAGAATGCAGAGAGTCTTACCGAGTTTGGTGATTATCGGAGATTTTATCCGCCACGCACAACAGAAGTCGCTCCGTTCGGCTGTTATGATAATGGTACAATGAGTAGTACCCCTAGCTCTAGTCTAGACCAGAGTCCTATTGAGGAAATTATCAAGACAGAGTGCCCTACTAACGAGGTCTCTTTAAGGGTTCGTGCTAAAAAATTACTTGGTATTGCGGATCACATGGAAGAAAGTCGACGTAGAGAGAACGCATAAAACGCTTGGCGTTAGTCTGAATAGGCTATTATCTACAAAGAGAAAATAACCGCCTCTTTGTCTCGTTTAATCAGCTCAGCGCGTGCTGATATTTCGGTAATTCCTAATTTGATTGTCCTGGTTAGGGCTGGAATATTTTCCATTGGTTCAAAGAATTGTTGAAAATCGTTAAGTTCATTGGGCGTTAGTAGCGCCGTAGCTGCATAGCGAATGAAATCGTCGTAACTTTTATCTTCTCCAAATGTATCTTCGACCCATGCCCAGTTTTCTTTCAGCCAATTCCAAGCAATTTGGCGGCTTTCTCTGGTGCGAATCAAATACACAAACCAACGGCTGGCGTCTTGCGGGCGGATGATATTGGAATTTTTAATGTTGGCAAGAATTTTTTCTGCGGTTTCAGGGTTTTTGGTGGAAGTTAGTCCAATTGCAATATCATTCTGCAGGTCATTTGACGGCGTGTTTTTATATGCGGCAAAGAGATTTTCAATCATCTCTGGCGTCTCGAAATGTCTTACGTTTGCGCTGATAATTAAAGCTCGAATTTCTGTCGGTAAGTCTTCCAATTTATTGTTGTCAAAACGCGTTTTCGCCTCATTCAAAACTTCTTCATCTTCGCTATACATCATCAAACTCAGAGCCGTGGTGCGCCGTTCGCGGTCGTCATCCGATTCGCCAGCTTTTTCATCCCAGCCAAGCTCTTCAAATGTGGCGCGCGCAAATTCTCCAGAAATTTGCTTTAATGAATCTCTGGCGGCGTCATTATCATCGACGAATTTTCGCAGTTCCGTCAAAGCGCCAGCCGCCATACCGAAGACTTTTTCGTTGGTTTCGGTTTTTAGCGACAATGCCAATGGAAGTAGTGACGCCGAATTTTCAAATCCAGCGCGGGCGAGTATTGTTGCGTCTTGTAAGATGCAAATCTTATCCAAGGTTGGCAATTCTGTAATGTTTTTTAATAAATATTCGCGAGTGGATTCGTCATATTTGGTGACGAAATGGGCGCTTAAGCCGCAGTTTAATTGCAATGGCTTTTCAATAGAAATGGTGGCTTCTTTTTGATTCAAGATTTTTACGTCAAGCGGCTGGTTTGCGAATAATGGAATCGGCCATAATGTGTCAGATGGTTGGTGCTTGCCGATGAAGAATCGTTCCTGACTTAAAATCGCCGCGTCGTGACTGTTTGAAACTGATACGACAGGAAGGCCAGGTTGGGAAATCCAAGCGTTCATCAGATTGACAATTGGCTGACCGCTCGCTGATTCCAATTCTTGCCATAGGTCATTTCCGACAGTGTTTTTATACGCGAATTTTTCAAAATATGATTTAAGACCGGCACGAAACGCCTCTTCGCCGATAAGTTTTCTAACCATAACAAGCAGCCGTCCGCCCTTAGCATAAACAATTGCTGGGTCGAACAAAGTGCTGATTTCGTCTGGGTGATTGACGTCGGCCTGAACGGATTGAACACCGTCCAAGCTGTCGCGTCTGAGTGCGGCCGTTACTTCATTCGTGGCAAAATCTTCCCACATGTGCCATTCGGGGTGTAATACATCAATCGCCACGTATTCCATCATATTGGCAAAGCTTTCATTGAGCCATAAATCATTCCACCAGTTCATAGTAACGAGATTGCCGAACCATTGATGGCTAAGTTCGTGCGAGATAACCGTGGCAATGAAGCGCCTGGATGATTCTGGGGTCAATTCTGGGTCCGCAAGCAAACAACTTTCGCGGTAAGTAATTAATCCCCAGTTTTCCATGGCACCAGAGGAGAAGTCGGGAAGAGCGACGTGGTCAGATTTTGGCAATGGATATTTGACGCCGAAATATTCATCATAAAAATCAATTGAACGAGTAGCTATATCTAACGCAAAATCTAATGTATTTTCATTCTGAGCTGGTGTTGCCCAGACGTTAACCTCGACGCCAGATTTGGTACGGGCAGTTTTTTTGTGCAATTCGCCGATGACGAAAGCTAGAAGATAACTGCTCATCTGTGGTGTTTTCTCAAATGCCGTCGTGAGAGAATCATCATTTTCTTCTTCGCTTTTTACGGGCATATTTCCCAAAACTGTTATCCCTGGGCGAGTTATTAGCGTCAAGTCATATTCAGCTTTGGCGGCTGGTTCATCAACGCAAGGGAAAACTTCGCGGGCGTGATGTGATTCAAATTGAGTTGCGAAAAGTTGTTTTTTAACGCCGTCGTGAGTGAAGTAGCAAGGATATAATCCGTGCATTGCGTCGGTGATATTTCCAGAAAAATTGATGTGAATTGTGTGATTTCCGTCTTCAAGGTTCGGCTGAGATAATCTCAATTCATCAAACTCGCCGAATGAGACGTCGGCGGGCTGATTGTCGATTGTGGCTGATTGAATTGTTAAACCCTTGGAATGTAGTAAAATCGATTCGCTGGTGGAATCGCCAGAAATGATAACTGTGCCAGAAAATTCTTTTTCCTCGGCGCGTGTTAAATCGAGAGTTAGGTTGTAATGATTTGGTGTGAATGTGTCAAGTAAGCGTGGAACTTTAGTCATAGTTTAATTATAATACAGTCATGAGGGTGAATAAAATACGACGTCGGCAAGTGGTGATTGCGCTGGTAATTCTGGTGGCTGGCGTGGCGGTTTGGGCTTCGCGAATTTCACAACCCGAACCTCAGACAATTCAAACTTTAACGCAACGAGAATTATTTGGTGCTTCGAACGCCAAAGCAGAATTGGAGAAGATAGAAGTTAAAGGACGTGCGCCAAAGACTGGTTATTCCAGAAAGCAATTCGGTAACGGCTGGGGTAAAATTAACGGCTGCTCTGTACGAGAAGTGATTCTGGCGCGAGATCTGACTGATGAGAAAATTGATGAAAAATGTCGAGTTTTATCGGGTGTATTGAATGATCCGTACACTGGTCAAACAATCCAATTTCAGCGCGGCGAAAAAACCAGTTCTAAGGTTCAGATTGATCACGTCGTGGCTTTGAGCGATGCTTGGCAAAAGGGCGCGCAGCAAATTTCTCCAGAAGAGCGAGAGAAATTGGCGAATGATCCGTTAAATCTGTTGGCGGTTGATGGTCCAGCGAACCAGGCCAAAGGCGACGGCGACGCGGCAACTTGGCTGCCGAGCAATAAATCTTTTAGGTGCCAATATATTGCGCGACAAGTGGCTGTGAAGCGAAAATATCGCCTGTGGGTAACGGAAGCTGAAAAAGGCGCGATGTCGGGAATTCTGGAAAAATGTGTGGAAGTATAATATTGACAAAATGAAAAATTTTTAATACAATGAGAAAGTACTCATCCGGCCGGCAGGTCGGAGTTTTTCGTTTATGGAAGTTTGAGACGGAAAAAGATATAATTAATAAGAAGGAGAATATAATGAAAGATCTGAATATCAAGCAGTTGACGTTGGCAGTGCGTACGATTGCTGAGGAAAAAAACTTGCCAGAAGAAACAGTTTTGAGCGTGATTGAGCAGGCGATTGCGGCGGCTTGGCGTCGTGATAACGGCACGCGAGATCAGTTGGTTCGCGCAAGCTTGAATATCAATAACGGTACGGCTGTCGTGTCGGTTGTTAAAACTGTTGTTGAAGAAGTTGAGAATGACGCCAATCAAATCGACCTAGAGGAAGCTAAGGAGATAGATCCTGCGGCTGAACTTGGCGGTGAAGTTGTGATGGAAACTCATAACGTGACGACTTTTGGTCGAGTTGCAGCTCAGACTGCTAAGCAAGTGATTTTGCAGCGTTTGCGTGAAGCTGAGCGTGAAGTTATTTTGGCGGAATTTGAGGATAAAATCGGTACGGTTGTTATCGGTACGGTTCAGCGAGTTGAGCCGCGCGTTGTGCGAATTGAGCTTGGCAAGGCTGTCGGAATTATGCCTCAGAGCGAGCAAATTCCTGGCGAATATTACGGCGTTGGTCGTCGAATTAAGGTTTACATTAAGGACATTGAGCGTGAAGGTCGCGGTCCGCAATTGATTCTTAGCCGCGGTAACGAAGAGTTTGTGCGATTCTTGTTCAATCAAGAAGTTCCAGAGATGGAAACTGGTGCAGTTGAGATTAAGGCAATTGCTCGCGAAGCTGGTCGCCGAACTAAATTGGCAGTTTCTTCGGCGTTACCTGGCGTTGATCCAGTCGGTACGTTTGTTGGTGGCCACGGTGCCCGCGTTCAGGCTGTGATGAATGAAATTGGCGAGCAGGAAAAAATTGACATTATTCCATACGAGGAAGATGCGGCTGGATTTATTGCTAATGCGATGAGCCCGGCAGAGGTTTTGAGTGTGACTGTCAATGAAGACGAGAAGCGTGCGACGGTTTATGTTAGCGAAGATCAGCAGTCGATAGCAATTGGTCGTGCTGGACAGAATGTTCGCTTGGCAAGTCGATTGACTGGCTATGAATTAGACATCGAAGCAAAAGCTCCTGTTAAGGCAGAGCCAAAACCTCGAAAGAATATTGAGGATAGCTTGATGAGCGTAGTTGAGGAGGTGGCGGAATAAGCTGCCTTCTGCGAATCGCCGAAAACGAAAGGAGGGCGATATGTCAGAAGATTTTTCTGAATTAGAACCTCGGCTGACGGAAACGGCTCGGGCCAGTTTGGGGCGGGCTGGTTTTCTGGCGCATAATGAGGGGAGCGAATATGTTGGCACGGAGCATATTTTGCTTGGTGTGTTGGCGCAGAATTCGTCGCTAGGCGCGAAGATTTTGGCGGAAAACGGCGTAACTTTGGATCGTGCGGAAATGGCGTTGAATCTGACCGCAAAGCCGCTGGTGATTACGATTGTAAGTAAGGGTTTGAGCGCTGAAGTTGTTGAATTAATAAGAATTGCCTGGCAATTAGCGGTTGAATTTGGACAGGAAAAAATTGGCACGGAACATATCGTTTATGGAATGCTGCAGCAGCACGAGGCGCGAGCGACTAAATTGCTGCGGGATATGAACGTTAATATTGACAATCTGCGTGGAAGTTTGGAAGATGTGTTTGATAAACAGCAATTTGAATCTCTTCAGAGCGAGCGTAGTACGGCAAGTCAAAATTCTGGCGATTTGCGAGTTTTGGAGAAATTCGGTGTCGATTTGACGCGGCGTGCTAGCGAAGGATTTTTGGATCCGGTGATTGGTCGAGCCTCGGAAATTCAGCGAATGATCACGATTTTAGGTCGGCGGAGCAAGAATAATCCAGCGCTAATTGGCGAACCTGGCGTCGGTAAAACTGCGGTCGTTGAGGGCTTGGCACAGAGGATTGCTGATAATAAAGTTCCCGAATTTTTGAAGGGTAAGCGACTTTTTCAATTGGATTTGACGGCGATGATTGCTGGGACGAAATATCGCGGGCAATTTGAGGAGAGATTGCAAAAAGTTCTGGCGGTCGCCAAAAAACATCAAGAAGTTATTTTGTTTATTGACGAGTTACATCTGTTGGTTGGCGCTGGTTCGGCTGAAGGCTCGATGGATGCGGCGAATGTATTGAAGCCAGCGTTGTCGCGAGGCGAGGTGCGACTAATTGGCGCGACGACGTTTGATGAATATCGAAAGCATATCGAAAAAGATGCTGCGTTGTCACGGCGCTTCCAGCCTGTGACGGTCAATGAGCCATCGCCAGAAGAGGCGGTGGAAATGATGCGCGGTTTGAGAGGAAAATTAGCCAAGCATCATCAAGTTCAAATTCCTGACGAAATGTTGACTAAGGCGGTGGATTTGAGTCAGCGTTACGTGACGGAGCGATTTTTGCCAGATAAAGCGATCGACGTGATTGATGAGGCGGCGAGTTTGTTGAAGTCTAGTTCGCCAATAAAATTGTCGCGTAAGGACAAGTTGGCTCGCCAAA
>CAUTVA010000001.1:0-41014 GCA_963541875.1 uncultured Candidatus Saccharibacteria bacterium | reverse complement strand
TGATTGGCGTGGTGCTTGGTTGGTTTTTCTTTGCCAAACTGGGCGTGGCGAGTTTCCACGTGCCGTTTGTGGGTGAGGTGAATATTGGTTGGTTGATAGTTCCGTTGTTTGCATTTGCGGTGGTGGCTACCGGTAACGCTGTTAATATTTCCGACGGAATGGACGGGTTGGCAGGCGGGCTACTTGGTATTAGCTTTGGGGCGTTTGGTGTAATTGCTTTATTGCAGCAGCATGTCATATTGGCGGGATTCTGCTTTACGGTTGTTGGTGTGCTTTTGAGCTATTTGTGGTTCAATATTTATCCAGCTCGATTTTTCATGGGCGACGTTGGAAGTTTTGCTTACGGCGCGTGTTTGGGCGTTGTGGCAATGCTGACCGACTCTTTGCTACTACTTCCTGTGATTGGCTTGCTATTTGTGATCGAGGCGGGATCAAGCTTAACTCAAATCGTTAGCAAGAAGCTGTTTAAGAGAAAAATTTTCTTATCCGCGCCGATTCATCATCACTTGGAGGCGATTGGTTGGCCGGAAACTAAGGTGACGATGCGCTTTTGGGTTATTGGTTGCGTGATGGCGTTTATCGGCGTGATGCTGGCGCTCGCTGGAGGTCATATTGCGTAACTCGATCACCAAAAATCGTCAATCTATCGCTCAGCCGGTTCGAAGTCATCGGCCGATGTACCAGATTGTGCTTTATATGGGGCTTTTGCTGCTACTTGGGCTGATTGTTATGTATGCGCTGGGGCCGCAACGCGCTAATGTGATGAATTATGCTTACGGCACGAATTATAGCGATACGTATTTCTTTGGCAAGCAGCTGACGAGCGTATTTATTGCCATCGTGGCTTTTTCTGTGTTCTACTTTACACCGTATAAGTGGATTACTGGCGAGAGATCAAAATACATTCTTTACGCTGGATTTGCGCTATGTATTTTACTATTTCTCTCGGGCGCGGTACTTCATTTGTCATTTGCGCAAGAAACTAACGGTGCGTATCGATGGTTCCAATTGGGCGTACTGGGAAGTTTTCAGCCGTCAGAATTGCTCAAATATGGCGTGCTATTGTTTTTGGCGGGATTTTTAGGGCGTCGCTCGCAACAGGGAAAATTGAACGACATCCAAGAAACTATCATTCCGCTGGGCATTATTTCCGGCTTGTCGCTGCTGATGATTGTGTTTTTACAAAAAGACTTGGGAACGGGAATTTCGTTGATAGCGATTATCTTATCAATGATTTTAGTGGCTGGAATTGATTGGAAGATTTTCAAGAAGATTCTGGCAATCGTTGCACTTTGTGGTTTGGTGATGATTTTTACATCGCCGCACCGAATTGAGCGCGTGATGACTTTCGTGCAAGGCGATAACCACAAAGGGACGAGCAGTCAGGAGAACAAGAATTATCACATTCAGCAGGCCAGGATTGCGATTGGTTCTGGCGGGCTTCTGGGGCTTGGAATTGGTAAAAGCGTTCAGGCGACAGGATATCTTCCAGAAGCGACTAACGACTCAATTTTTGCCGTCATGGGAGAAACGTTTGGTTTTGTTGGCTTAATGGCTATATTGGCGCTATTTACAGCATTATTATTGTCAATTTTGCACGTAGCCGCGAGACTTCCAAACGTGACGTTGCGGTTAATTGTGGCGGGAATTTTTGGCTGGATTGCTTCTCACGTGATACTGAATATCGCCGCAATGACAGGGCTGGCGCCGCTTACTGGAATTCCATTGCCGTTATTAAGTTATGGTGGCACAAGCATGTTGTTTATCGCGGCAGCGCTGGGTTTAGTTTTCCAAATTTCCAAATATACGTCACATAAAGCATTAGAGGAGGGTGAAAGTGGCCAAGATCTTAGCGGTCGGCGGCGGCTCAGGCGGACACGTTACGCCAGTGGTAGCCGTATTTAGAGAATTACAGAAAACTGGTGATCACGAGCTTCGTTTTTGGTGCGATAAAAAATTTGGCGTCAGCGCACGCGGGATTTTTGCTAAGTTCGATGAAAGCATTCCGGTCGATTTGATTATTGCTGGAAAATTACGCCGATATCACGGAAAAAGCATCTCGTTTCATTTACATCCGTCAATTTTATTTCCAAATTTGCGCGACGGTTTTAAGGTGATGGTTGGATTTTTCCAGAGTTTGTTTAAGCTTATGAAGTGGCGTCCAGATGTTATTTTCATTAAGGGCGGGTATGTTTGTTTGCCAGTTGGTTATGCGGCTCGACTATTAAGAATCCCGTTGGTTTTGCATGATTCTGACGCGCATCCAGGTTTGACGAATCGCTTATTGAGTCCCTTTGCAAAAGCTATTGGCACGGGCGCGCCGCTTGAATATTACAATTATCCACCGGAAAAAGCTTCATATGTTGGCATTCCAGTTGCGCCAGAATTCCATCCATATTCTGAGGCTGAGAGGAAAGAATTGAAGGAAAAATTGGGCTTTAACGTCAACAAACCGTTGGTTGTTATTACTGGCGGTGGACTCGGAGCAGGCCGAATTAATTCCGCGATTGTAGCAATTAGGGAAAACCTGCTTTCCGAGAATTCAGTGTTTTTGATATCGGGAAATCAGCAATATGAAGAAATTCTCGAGCAAACTGACGAGCGAGAAGGCTGGCGGCTGCAGGCGTTTGTTCATAACGGAATGGCGGAAGTTTTGGCGGCGGCGGATATAGTCGTGACCAGGGCAGGGGCGACTACTCTTTTGGAATTGGCGGCGCTACATAAACCGACAATCATCATCCCTAACGGTCATTTGACAGGCGGGCATCAATTGAAAAACGCTAAGGTTTACCAGGACGCATTGGCGGCGTTGATAGTTTCCGAAGACGAGTTGGATAAGGACAACCAAATCTTGGCACGAAAAATAATTGGCGTATTAAAATCTCAGAAAATTCTTAAAGGTCTGGGCGATAACTTCGGTAAATTTGCCAAGCCAAACGCGGCTAAAGATATGGCGAAGATTATTCTTACTACGGTGCGAAGGCAGGGCAGGCGAAAGTGAAATTCCCCTTCTCTAAGAAAAAATCGGACGAGAATCTAAGTCGTCGAGAAATCGCGGCGCGTCGTCGGACTGAGAATTACGATGATTTGCCCGCCCAGTCGTATCGTCGGAACAGGACGCTTAATAGCCGCCAAACATCATCCCCTTTGGAGACTTCTGAGAGGCTCGAGACGCACGAATTGGTGAAGAAACGCCGCCGTGTAATGCGGAAAATGCTTGCGACTGCGGTAAGTCTGCTTATTGTGATATTCCTTTTGTTTCAATTGACAATCAATATTTCAATCCAAACCCCCGACGCAAAAAGTTCCAGTAACGCTAATAAATACGTGGGCGTTCTTAATGAATATTATAGTGCTCATCCGGCGGAGAGGTTTCGGTTCTTCCTCAATAATAATGACCTAAAGCAATTCTTTTTGCAGAAAGCTCCTGAGGTAAAAAACATTCGCGTGGAGGGAGATTTTCTGGCGCGATCAGCCGTTAAGTTGACGTTTCGGCAGCCGGTGGCTCAGTGGTCTTCCGGAGATAAGATTTATTTTGTTGATGATAGCGGCGTTACTTTTGAGCGGAATTATTTTACCGCGCCCACGGTTGCTGTTCGTGACGAGAGTGGTCTGCCAACCAGAGGCGGTCAAGAAGTTATCAATCGTCAATTCTTGAGTTTCCTTGGTCAAGCTGTGTCTGAATTTTCGCAACATAAAATGAATGTTTCAGAGGTTATTCTGCCGGCTAATACTGTACGTCAAGTCTGGTTTAAGGTCGAGGGCAGGGAGACCCAGATTCGTATGACGGTAGATAGGTCTGCTCAAGCTCAGGTTAAACAGGCAATAGCTACTTTGAGTTATTTGGATAATAACGGCGCGAAGCCAGGGTATATAGACGTTAGGGTAGATCAAAGGTCGTTCTATAAGTAGGGGCGGTAACTTCTCTTTTGGATAGAGTAAGTTCTCTTTTTGTTCTATTTCTGTATGGTGTAGAAAATATATATAACAATATAAAAATATGCAAAAGTCAAATAACCGCAAAATGATAAGCTAGGGGAGTAGGGCAATAAAAATATAAAAATGTCAAATAATATAAAATGCATTGTGGAAAACTTAATGAGTTTACGGCGCGCATACTCAGAGTTTATATTGATGTAAAAATATCAATGTAGCACTCCGGCATGTATAGTGCTGGAATTAAAAAATATTTTTAAGTTCGTATTTTGTTGGTGTATATTTTTATAAAAGACGGTATGTTTTATGAGGCTGTATATAATAGAGAATCCCCTGGCCGAATTACTAGAAAAAGTTCGTTTTTAAGGTGTTAGCGAATATATGTAGACATATGTATATTCATCTTTGGAATGTATTTATTATTGCGTAAAAGGTACATTGTGCGACATTAAAACTATATCTAAAACACGACTATTCCATCGTCTTTCTTCGTGATAAATTTATCTCATTTTTACCAAATTTAACCTACTTGTAGTTTATTGTTTTATAAACCGCCCTATTTGTCGGCTTGGTGTGTTTTATGTTGTATATTGGTTTATCTGCATTAGCTCGGATTTATAATTTATGCTTGTATTGTGCAAAATTTATTAATATAAATACTCAGCCGGTTCGGCTTTATGCACGCTTAAAAATTAACTAACAATTAGTTCGTATTTTGTTCTATTGTTTTTTTAATCGCTAGTTTTGCGAAAGAGCTTGGGTGATTCTGTGCTTAATTATTTCACTGTTCCATTCGCCTGCCTTAAATCGCAGTAGGGGCATATTAGTATTGGACATGATCGAATTGACAAAATCGTCGCGCGTTTTTCGATCGGGCTGATTGTGAGTACTATCATCAAGCTCAATAGCTATGAGAGGCTTCATATCATTGGTGCAAATTAGAAAATCTACAGATTTGCCGTTTATTCTCGCGAAAGCCGCCTTCCAGCTTTGCCCTTTTATTTCATGATCTAAAAACATGCTTAAATGAGCCTGAGGTATAATTACACATCCGTTTATCGCTTCGTGTAGAGTTTTATAAAACGATAATTCACTTGGCGTCATTGCGCAAGATTTTTTGATATATACATACTCTTTCTTTATTGGGGTTTTAATCGGGCTCGTGTCGCCGTCAGCCCCCTGCCTTGCTTTGATTGCTAGAAAAATAATTGCGGCGGCTACTATAACTATAAATATAAGCGTTTCCATGAGATTAGTTTATCATATGTTTATAATAAATGCTTACGATTTTTAGGCTTTATCGTTACGGTGATATAATAAGAGTGATAATTTTATCGGAGATATTTATGGCTTTTTTAAATTATAATAAAGATGAAAAGTTGGAATTCAATTATAAGAGAGCGTGTGGATTGTGGCTAATTGTAATAGCGGCGATTATTTCAATAGCTACTTTAATGGGAGGAAAGCAAATAATAAATATGCAGATATTTAGTATTGGGTATGTTATTAGTTTTTTCTCAATCAACATGAATAAAAAGGTGTTGAATAGGCTGTCTGATGGCCCTTCGAGTGAATTTCAAAAGAAAGTATCTTTATACGCCGTTATTTTATTATTTATCTTGATGGTTTTGCTGGGTGGACCATTCTTTGCGACTGAAAATTGGAGATTGATTTGGCTGGGAGCGCTGATGGCAACTGCACTGCACTTCTTTCCGTATTATTTTGTACACGGAAAATCAATGATATATTTAGGTCTTATTTGTGCTATCAATATTTTTGTAGGGTATTTTTTTACTAATATTCCATTAGAAGTGATAGCATATATTGACTCAGCGATTAAGCTTGTATTTGGAGTATATTTATTATTTTTTTCGAAGCCGTCAAAAAAGGCACCTCGAAAATGAGGTGCCTTCATGCAACCGTCTTCAAGAGGCGGAGTAGGTCAACATATTGTTATGATGTCAGCAGTTTGCTAATATTATACAGTTCTGGTGGTGTTTAAGGGTAATACATCAGTCAAAATAAAATAAGACAGCCCGCGTTACTCTAACATAAGAGGGGCGCTGCTGTCTTACACTGCTATATTACTACGACCATCATTGAAAAATCAATAATATCGCCTTTCGCTATAATTCCCTAATAATCTAAATGCCGATATTCCCTAAGAGCAGCCGCGTTTCACCTTTACTCCTGACACCCTAGAGATGATATAATTACTATAATATGCATGCGTCTGCGGTCCAATCTATAACCATAAAAGTGAGCGAAGTTGATTCTGCTTTGCTTAATGACGCGGATGAGCTGCAGAAAATGTTAAGAAATGTTACGGAATTGGCGGGCTTGCATTCTTTGGAATCGGTGATGCATCAATTTTCCCCGCAAGGAATCAGCGCTGCCCTGCTTTTGTCGGAGTCGCACATCGCGATTCATACGTGGCCAGAAAGCGGCGTGGCGTATATAGCGATGACAACTTGTAAAATGCTGGATGATGATAAATTGCAACAAATAAAAGGGTTGATTGCACGGGTGTTGGGTGCGAAAAACATAATTATGAAAGAAGTGGCATTGTAATATGAAACGAACCAAGGCGCGACTTAAAATCAACCAGATATTGACTGGTAAGAAGACGAATCTGCGAGTTGTCGGCTGTTTGCTTTTTCGCGAATGGGATAAGAAAGATAAGCGATTTTACTACTGGGAGGAGTGGGAGATTACTGGGCTGGCTGATTATGATAGCTGGGTGGAATATGATCACAGCGATCAAACCGTTTCTCTGTATGAGCCGATTCGCTTCACTCAGGCAATTGATCCAACGCAATTGGAAAAAGGTCAATCATTCACCGTTTCTGAGCAGGACGGCAAGGATCATGTTGTGGTGGTTGACGAGGTTGGAATTGGTGAAATTATGAATATCAAGGGCAAAAACACGTACCAAGTTTTCCCGAAAGAACTGATGGCGTACGCTACTTTGAGGGATACTGGCGCGCCGAAAAACCGTCAGCTGATCACGATTGAGAAGTATAATAATCGCGAATATGATGCCTACCGTAAGGTTCAGTTGAGCGACAAAGAGCAGAAGGAAATGTTCGGTAGAACCATTAAGCCGATTGACTGGACGACGATTATAGTTATTGTCATATTTATTGCTATTATTTTGTTTGCGTTCATCTTTGACAACAATTCCGATAGTAGTAATGGCAGAGGTCACGGCGGATCGCGCAGTGTTTATGGCGGCAGCAGCGGCGGGCTTGGTAAATAAAAGGAGTTATAGTGTCACGATCAAGTACGAAAAAACGGGAGCAAATTGCTTTATTTGCGGCGGCAATTTTGGTAGCAATTGGCGGAATTATTTACGAGCTTATTTTAGGTGCAGCTGCGTCATATCTGGTAGGCGATTCGATTTTGAGCTTTAGTCTGGCAACTGGCGTGACGCTGTTCGGCATGGGAATTGGCTCATTGCTGGTCAATTACATCAAGCTTCATCCAGCGACCAGCTTCGCAACGAACGAAATTATTCTGGGGCTAATTGGTGGAAATTCGGTAATGCTGATGTATTTGGGATTCGTTTTTACGCGTTCACATTGGCTGATTTTTGCTGTCATAAGTTTGGCAATTGGTATTTGTATCGGGCTGGAAATTCCGCTTTTAATGAAGATGTTTCAGGAATTCGGGCGTAAATCTTCGGTGAAATTATTTAGTAAGATTTTAGCGCTCGATTATTTCGGGGCGTTAATTGCGTCGCTATTATTCCCGCTCGTTATGCTTCCATATCTTGGCTTAATGCGTAGCGCGTATCTGGTGGCAGCTTTGAATATTGGCGTTGCGGTCCTGATTCTTAAGCAAATGAAGGCTTCAAAAATTATTATGACAATTAGCGTTATTGCAACAATGTTGCTTTTGGGGTTCTTTATTTATGCGACGGAAATTGAGCACGGAATTGACAAGCGAACGTATAAAGATCCTGTGATGTGGCAGCAACAGACGCCGTATCAGAAAATTGTTCTGACGAGATATAAAAATGACACTAGGTTGTTTTTGAATCGCAATCTGCAGTTTTCTAGCCTTGACGAAGCGCGTTATCACGAAACATTGTCTACTTCCGCTCTGTCTTCGGTCGCTAGCCCGAAGCGCGTGCTGATTATGGGCGGCGGCGATGGTTTGCTGGCTCGGGACGTTTTGAAATATCCTAGCGTTGAGCATATTACGTTGGTTGATATCGATGAGGTGATGACTAATCTGGCGAAAACTAATCATCTTCTCACTGATATAAATCAGCGTTCTCTGCATGATTCGCGCGTTTCCATTGTCAATCAAGACGCTTTCCAATTCGCCTTCTCTACCAAGGATAAATATGATGTTGTGTTGATTGATCTGGTGGATCCGTCGAATGAAAAATTAGCCAAGTTGTATTCCGAGCAATTATATCGTCAAATTGGTAATATTTTAACGGAGCGCGGGGTTATGGTAACTCAGGCGACATCTTCATTTTTCTCTCCGCATGCTTTTTATATGGTGGCGAACACCGTCAAATCATCTCATCCAGAGCGATATGTGACGGCATTTTCGGTGAACGTGCCGTCATTTGGCGAGTGGGGTTTTGTGATGTCTACGCCGCAAGCTGATGTCGTGGCTAGTCAGCCATTGCCGAAAAACCTACGATATCAAAACCAGAAACTGCTCACTTTCCTGACCAAACAAAACGCCGTATCGGTGCCGTCTGGACCGACTTCCACGCTGGTTTCTCCGCGAATCACCGATGTTTACAACTCTGATATGCGTCAGTGGCGATACGAATAGTTTTTAGGCGGCGGTAGTACTATTTTTTCGACGTCGACGTCGTCTTTTTGGTGTGGCTGAAGCTAGCGGTGTAACTGTGCTAATTGCGGTTTCTGTGGACGTGTTGTCATTGCCGCGAATTTGCAAAACAACTTCGCTATCGTTTGCTGCGGGTTGCGGCTTTTCCGGTTGGCTATTGACCGCTGGAGCGTTGTTTGCAGGCTGCGGTTGAGGTTTGGCTGGTTGTTGTTTTTTCTGGTTGCGAACAGGCTTTATTACGGCGTCAATTTCCTTCTCGACATCTTCCCTGTTTCGCGAATACATGCGGCGCGAGTGTTCAATAATGTGTGGTGTGTTGTCGGCTTGGCTTGGCGGAAGTTCCAATGTGCGAGCAGAAAACGCCGGAGTTTTCTCGCCGCCGATAACCATATTGACAACAAAATTACGATTGTGCATTTGAAGCAGGTCGATCGCTTCGAAGTTTGGCTCGAATTGCTTGGCAAGAATCGGTGCATCGTCAGCGGAAACTCGGAAGGAAATCATGGTGCCGACGTTGCCGAAAACTGCATCGCGAACCGTGTCGCTCATCTGGGAAATGTACTGGTTGGCGACGGTTAAATTAAGACCATATTTTCGAGCCTCAGACAGAATAGTCGCAAACGAATCGGTGGCGAAGTTCTGGAACTCGTCGACGTAAAGATAGAATGGACGGCGGTCACGGACATCAGGAATGTCGCTTCGAGACATGGCGGCAAGCTGAATTTTCGTGACCAAAAACGAACCAAGGATGGCGGCATTATCTTCACCGATAAGACCCTTGGATAGATTGACAATTAGAATCTTTCCTTCGTCCATAATCTGGCGAATATTGAACGTGGATTTCGGCTGCCCGATGATATTGCGGATGATTGGATTGGCGGTAAAAGCTCCGACTTTATTTAAGACTGGCGCAATCGCCTCGGCGACAAACTTGTCATTCCAGCTGGCAAATTCGACATTCCAGAATTGTAGAACCACGGTGTCACGACAATAAGTCAGCGTTTCTTTTCGGAATTCCTTATCTGTTAGCATACGAGTAATGTCAAGCATCGTCGCTTCTGGTCGGTCCAGTAAAGCCAGAATTGTATACCGCAAAATATACTCAAGCCGCGGTCCCCACGAATCGCCGAAAATACGCTTCAAAACGCCGATGATTTCTGATGAGATGTTGGTTTTTTGGTTAGGGTTCGTGACTTCCAGTGGGTTGAATCCCAGAGGATACGCGGTGTCGGCTGGATTGAAATAGATCACGTCGTTCAATCGACTGCCGGGGATAAATTTCATGTTGTTGATTGCGAAGTCGCCGTGCGGGTCGATGATGGCATATCCTTGATTATGGAAAATGTCGCTTAAGGCGAAGAGCTCTAATAATCCACTTTTTCCGGCGCCCGTTTGCCCGATTATGTAAACGTGGCGTGAGCGGTCATAGCGTAACATGCCGAATTGGTGGCTGATGCCGCGGAAGTTGGTGACGCCAAAGGCAGAAATTTGGTCATCGTTGACATCTTCGCCGGTTAAGACTGGCAATTTGGACGGCGGTTCTGCGGTTTTGGAGCTCGCCCAAACTATATTTGGCGTTTCCACGTTGGTGTGCGGCAAGTGAAAAACTGACGCCAATTCTTCTATGTTTAAGATGAAACCGTCGCCGATGAACGAACGCTTGCGATATTTATCAATAAATTCTTTGCCAAACGCGCCCTTGACGGCGTGAAATCCGTTGAGATTTGTCGAATTGAACTGCTTAAACGTACCGACGAGCGCCTGCATACGAAGCTTAGCGTTTGTCTGACTTTCGCCCATATAAACCAAGCGAATTTTTACTTCATATCCGAGCTTGGTCGCCTTTTTTTCTGCTTCAGAAATGCGAGTTTTATCGCGGTCTGACAGCTCGATTTTGGCTGATTGTCCGACTCCCTGCTCTGGTGGTTGCCACAATGCGCCAAGTACGCCGATTAGCCACTGCATGCTGCCGCCGAATCCTGGCAAGGAGAACATCCGCCCGTTTCTTATACTATTGATATATCGATCTGCGGCGTTTTGCCAGTCATCTGGGATTGGTCTGACTAGCACCTGAATCCACAATTCTTCACCGGTGGTTTCTAATTTTGCCAGCGTACCCGTAATGCCCGCCAGCGGGTCGACTTCGAAGTTTTGGAAAGTGCGAATCGGGAGAAATTCATCTGTGGTTAATGTCAATTCTGTCGAGTAAGCAACTTCGTGGTTGCGCTCGTGCTCAGTGTAATCTTCGTCGGCTTGGTGAATTTGAACGGTTGGATATTGAGAATAAATCTGTCCTTCGACAAAACTTTGCAAGGTTTTTGGCACCCAAACGTAAAAGCGAATTTGCCCATTGACTGAGGCGATTTCAAAGCTGATGTGCTCTTGGTGTCCGCCAGATAATCGCAATTCTTTATTGTCGCGAAGAATTCCGTGTAGTGAAGCGAATAACTGCTCGGCGGCAAGTTCTTGCTTGTCATTTGTGCGTGGGATTTCCAGAACCAAAAGTACGCTCTCAACTGGGGTAAAATCTTCGATTTTCCGATAATTCCGCCACGTCAAAAACATCAGAACTGCCACAATTGGCATCCAAACGTACCATTGCAATAATGTGCTGATGATCCAAGAAATAATCTGCATTATGTGTAAATTATCTCA
Source organism: uncultured Candidatus Saccharibacteria bacterium (assembly GCA_963541875.1). Classification (GTDB taxonomy): domain Bacteria; phylum Patescibacteriota; class Saccharimonadia; order Saccharimonadales; family Saccharimonadaceae; genus Nanosynbacter. Next base: position 29,608 of record CAUTVA010000001.1, on the reverse strand, counting down.
CCTCTGAAAGAAGTTTGCAACTTAGCTTAAGCGGCTTCTTCAAAAACGTATGTGGCTTTAGCGACGCGTTTGAATTGCGGCTTTGACTGAAGGTTTAATAGAATGGTGGTTTCCTTAACTTGTCGTTTATCGAGGACTTGACGGACGATTTCATCGCGGTGAAGCGGAGTTTCGGAATTCTTCAAAATATCGGTAATGATATCCGCTACAGTTCCGCGGCTGTAGCCCCAGCTGGCAAGCGCGTAAATTCCGCGACCGATTAGAACAAAGCGCTTGTCTTTAATAAGTTCATTGTGGATTGCCTGCGTCGTGACGCTTCGGCGGTTAAATTCGCTATCCCGAATTCCTTTGGCAATGTCGGAAAAATGCATCGGCGAGCCGTTGGTGTCCAGAACAACGTAGATTTTATCGCGGATATTCTTTGGGTTAACAGCTGGCCATTTGGCTAGTCCCCACTGATCGTTTAAGCTGGCCAATTTTTTACTAACAGTAGCCAAGGCTGCAATGTTTGAAGGATGTTCATAGTCCAATTTTTTGTGCAATTCTTCTGCAGCAATAGGTTCACCGTGCTTTTTGATTGTTTTGACAACTTCTTCAACTCGTGCTCTAATTTGCTTTTCGTTGCCGAGAGTGTCAATTGCTGCCGCTTGGTAATAATCGTCATTCTCTGTAACAATTGTGATGTTTTCTGCCAGCTCAGAAATGAACGCCACGCGAGCGCGGTCAATTGCAGTAGCTTCTTTACCGAGGAAATGCGACGCCAAATCCTGCATGCGCGCAACTCGTCCCATCTCAGACAAACTCGAAGTAATTTCTTTTTCCATAGCAATAACCGAAGGAAGTTCTCCCTCGGCGACAGCTGCACGTAGACGCGTTAAGATTGCTTTTTCTAGCTGACGAACGCGCTCGCGAGTAATGCCGAACATATCGCCAATTAACTCTAACGTCTCTTTTCGGTCGTACAAACCAAATCGTCGAGAAATAATCTCCTTTTCGCGCTCTTGCGGAATCTTAGAAATAATAGTATCGACGACAGAATTTAATTTGGCGCTTTGCTCGGTTTTTGCTGTCTCGCTCATGCTACTAGAAACATCCTCTCTGCCTCACCACAGGTTATATTGATTGAAAATATGTTTTTAATTATACAATTGCATTTGACAAAAGTCAATAGATAAATGCCATAATTGCTGATATAAATTATAGCATTTATTTTACGTTTTTTGCAATAGATTATATGAAGAGTTTTTATTGTTCGGAATTATTGGATAGTATAATAAAAACACTATTTCTTTTTAGCGGATGTTTTGGTGGCTTTTTTAACTACTCGTTTGCGAGTTGGTTTCGCTGTTGTGGTGCTTAATAGCTCCAGAGCTTTTTCGTGAGTAATAGTTTTCGGATCTGTGTCTTTAGGGATTTTGACATTTTTAGTTCCGTTGGTGATATATGGACCGAATCGTCCATTGAGAACCTTAATTCCATCTGGGAATTCGGCAATATTCTTAGCAGCTTCGGCTTCTAATTTGGCGGCGTAAAGTTCACGCGCTTTTTCTAAAGTAATGCTATGCGGATCTTCCGGCTTAATGGAAACGAACAATTTGCCAACTTGAATATATGGACCAAATCGTCCAATATTCGCCTTAATATCTTGCCCGTCCTCTGTTTGTCCGACGATGCGTGGTAACTTGAACATTTCCAGTGCTTGCTCTAAGGTTACCGTTTCAATCTTCGCGCCCTTTGGCAGCGGCGCAAAACGTGGCTTTTCGTCGTCGTCAGTTTCGCCAAGTTGCAACATTGGACCGAAACGACCGAATCTAGCGATAATCGGCTTATTCGTCTTCGGGTCGATTCCTACTTCACGATTAGCGCCGACTTTACTTCGGTCGATCCCGCCAGATTGCTCGATTAATTTATGGAAAGGCGTGTAAAATCCGTGTAACATTGCGCTTTTTTCCAGATTAGCACCGGCAATTTTGTCAAATTCCGTCTCGACGTTGGCAGTAAAATCGTAATCGACAATTTGCGTAAAATGGTCCGTCAGGAAATCGGCAATCAGTTCGCCGCTTGGCGTTGGAATAAGTTTGCCGCGTGTCGAGCCAGTTTTTTCCTGGACAACACTTCGACTAACTTCCTCGCCGTTATAATTAAGGACAATCACATCCCGCGGTTGACCTTCGCTGTCGCCCTTTTCAACGTAGCCGCGAGTTTGAATAGTGTCAATGATCGTGGCGTAAGTTGACGGACGACCGATTCCAAGCTCCTCCAGCTTCTTGACTAGCGAGCCTTCAGTGTAGCGAGCTGGCGGTCTAGTGAATGTTTGACGAGCTGTAATGTCGTGAGAATTGACTTCATCGCCAGACTGTAACTTCGGCAGAAGCTCATCTTTATTGCCGCCGTAAACGCGCAAAAATCCATCAAACGTAATAACTTCGCCCTTTGCCTCAAACTGAGCAGGTTTTTTGCTCTTAGGTAAATTATCGCCTTTGATGTCAATTGTGATAGTCGTTTTTTCTAGCTTCGCTGGCGACATTTGCGACGCTAAAGTTCGGCGTCGAATCAGGTCGTATAATTTCTGGTCATAGCTATTATTAGATGCGGTTTCCAAAGTGATGTCCGTCGGGCGAATGGCTTCGTGGGCTTCTTGGGCGGATGCGGATTTGGTCTTAAATTTACGAACCGTTGAGTAATCTGGACCGTAAAGACGCTTGATGAAATCGGTGGCCGCCGCGATGGCTTGACCGCTCAAATTCACTGAGTCAGTACGCATGTAGGTGATTTTTCCATCTTGGTACAATTTTTGCGCCGAAGCCATGGTTGCTTTGGAGCTGAAGCCAAGTTTAGAGTTGGCCTCCTGCTGCAAGGTTGACGTGGTAAATGGTGCCGCTGGATTGCGCGTTCCGGGAGTTTTTGAGATATCACTAACAACGAATTCGGCAGGTTTCAGGCTATTTAAGAACTCGTTTGCCGCTTCTTCTGTATCGAATTTTTGATTAAGTTCGGCCTTGAATTCTTGATTGTCGTGAATAAAAATGGCGGTAACTTTGAACTGAGAATTGCCCTCAAACTTCATAATTTCTCGTTCGCGCTCGACCAGTAATCGCACCGCTGGACTCTGAACGCGACCAGCCGACTTGCCGCCCGGAACTTTCTGCCAGACGACTGGACTGAGCTCAAAACCAACCAGTCGGTCAAGGATTTGCCTGGCTTGTTGCGCCTGAACCAAATTCATATCCACGGTTCGAGGATTCTTAATTGCATTAGTTATGGCGTCTTTGGTGATCTCATGAAAAACAATTCGCTTAGTTGTTTCAATTGGAAGATTCAGCACCTTACACAAATGCCAAGCAATGGCCTCTCCTTCGCGGTCTTCATCGGTTGCGAGCCAGACGTTTTCCTTGCCGACTGCCTTGACATTTCTCTTTAGCTCGGTGATAACTTTCTTTTTTTCGGGGTCAACTTCATAAATTGCGAAAAAATCTTTAGCCACGTCAATCGGCGGCGTTCCATCCTTCGTCTTTTTAACAATCGAGCGAATATGCCCCACGCTAGACAGGACGTGAAAATCCTTGCCGAGATATTTCTCGATGGTTTTAGCTTTGGCTGGTGACTCGACGATAACGAGATTTTTCATAACTTTATATTATAACAAATCACTATCTGGCTACAACCGCAAAGTGAATTATTACGAGCGACCACTGAGACGACCGAGCATTGCCATTGATCCAAGACTGCGCTTAACATCTGCTATTTGGCGCGGCTTTTTTGGTTTTCTTTGCCGTTAATCGCTCGCTTTATATAGGTGTGTGTTGCGTGTACAGCGAACGGAAGCGAGGCGGCGAATGCTCCAGCTCCTAGTTTGCGTAGAATCTCGGCGGGCTTTGGACTGTCGGTTCGTTTGTCGGCTAATTCGGCGGCGGCATAAGCGACTAAGGCTGCTGTTTCCATAGCTAGCCCCACCTTCCCTGATTTGGTTGGTCGAGTTTCAGCTTTCTCGTCACTACGTAAATTAGCAATTCCCGTAGCCGCAGCGTTCATCGAGTTTAGTATCGCAACAGTGCCAAGAACATGCTTTGGAGCCAACTCTCTTTTATTCATTTCATAGAGGATTTTTGCCATAACTATTTTATCTGTTGTGGCGTCTAATGCCGCGCCAGTGTTGCTAGTCTGTCCTGTCATGCGTGCTACTTTGCCGTCCAGAACGTCAGCTAATCGCCCGACCGCGCATTTCGTCAATCCTTCAACCGTATCAATTTTTTTAGATCCGCGTATCGCTAAAGTGGCGCCAGTCACGCTTATCAAATTAGGGACAGTAAAGATGTCCTTAGCGACTTTACGGACGGTAGGAAATACTTCTCGGGCTTTTTTCATAGTCCGTATAGTAACATCAATTTGTCAAAATAGCAATATTATCGTAATGTCCAGTTGTTTGCTCCGAGCGGCTTAATCACTCCGTTGATTTCTAGCATTGTGAGTGCTGTGGCGAAGTCTGACGCGGATAGGCCGGATTTTTGTTGGATTTCATCGCCGTCACGAAGCCCTTCTGAGATGAGTTTTATGATGATGCCCTCTTCAATTGTTGCGCTGGCTGCTAATTCTTGACCGTTGTCTTTTTGTAATCTCTCTGGCGCGATGATTGACAAAACGTCGTCGGCGTCTGTCACCAGATACGCCCCCTGCTTTAATAAGGTATTACAACCTGCCGACAACGGGCTTGTTATGTTTCCTGGAACTACAAACAAATCTCTTCCCTGATTCAGTGCGTGAGAGGCGGTGTTCAGTGTACCGCTTCGCTCGGCGGCTTCAGTGATGATAATGCCATCTGCCAGCCCACTAACCAGCCGATTGCGCTCCAAAAAACTCCAACGATTGACTATTTTATTATCGCCCTTCATCCATTCTGAAATGACCGCGCCGCCCCGCTCTATGATGCTCATGGCTAGTTGATAATTGGTCCGCGGTGAAATATCCGGAAGTTCGTTTGGGACGACTGCCACGACCGTTCCGCCAGCTTCAATCGCAGCTTTTTGGGCAATGCAATCCACGCCTAGCGCCAGCCCACTCACGATTACACATCCGGCTTTTGCCAGATCTGTTGCTAATCGCTCGGTCACTTCTTTTCCGTAGGCAGACGGCTTGCGAGACCCGACGATTGATACGACTGGCGCATTTGTTTCTGGCAATTTTCCCATATAACATAAGCTTTTTGGTGGATTGACAATATGTGCTAATCTCTGAGAGAAAATATGCTCATCTGGTGTAATTCTATTGATTTCCATAAAAAATGTGGTAAAAAGTATTGACACTTTGTCAAATGTTTGCTATAATCAAGGACGATTGGTTAAGTAATCATTAACCAAACGCACCTTATACCCCCTATTCTAACTATATGTTAGGTTGCGCGCAATGGCATTAAGTATTCTTACCCTCCACTTTTTGCGGTTCAACGTTACGCGCATACTAACCCCTTTAACTGCCCTTTTTCAAAGGCGACCTCTGTTAATGTGAGTACGAAATTGTATTGATGGTCATCAGGCGCGGACTTTTGGAGTTTTAGTCGCGACGCTTCGCTGATACGGTAGCTCGGGTGGGTTGAAGGGTAAAAAAGCGTCAGGTGATGCCCACCCTTACCTGGCGCTTTTTTGTTGGGAAAAATTATTTATTTTCTATAATATGTCGGCACTTTTCGCAAATACCTTCCAGCTCAAAGTGGTGTTTTGTGACTATGAAATTATGTTTTTTACCAATGAGATCTATGAGTTTTTCGAGCTCTTGTAATTGTATAGGTTCGGCATTTTGACAATTGATGCAGTATAGGTGGTGATGATGCGGTATAAAAGGTTCTGCTAACTCGTAATAATTCTTCCAACCAATAGTTATAGTGTTTATAATGTTCAGAGTATCGAACATTAGTAGCGTGCGGTAAATGCTGGCACGGTTAATGTTTTTGCAGTTTTTCGCAATATCGCCGACCGTAAGAGGCACATCTGAATTTCGTAGGATGTCAAATACTTGCTGACGGGGTTTTGTCAGGCGAAGATTGTGGCGTTCAAATATTTCATTTAACATAGCGTTATCAATAGTTTATAACTTATTGCAACAAGTGTGCAATAGACCTACAGTCCGAGTAATTCATAAGGATATTTGGGCTGGTTGATTTTTGTGATATGCGCGTCGGTTATGACGTATTCAGCTTGACTATTAACGATTTTTTGCGACAATTTACCCTTGACGATTAGCCATGTTCCATCTGGGTAGTCTGTCGAAAAGTTTTTCTCGACCAGGATTTTCATAGGCACGCTGTCAACAGTGCAGCAACTTATAACGTATCTGGCAATATTGAAGTAATTATAGCCGTAGTTTTTTAATAGATCATTTGAAACGAAGCCAGTAATGGTGATATTTTTACCGTTAAAATAAGCGGTTTCTTTGCAGGAATTTATGGCGGTTCTCCAGCGATTTATTGAGATTGTAGAAGAGTTCTCTTTCGGTTGAGGTGTTTCGCAGCGACTTTCAGGCTCAATAATCATAGGGCTTTCTTTTTGTGCGAGACTGCTCGGGGAGAGCGATTTTGGTGGCAATATATATCCGACTGATAATATAATTATTGCAAAGTAAGATATCGGGGCAATTTTTTTCAAGCCAATTCTAGATTTGTCTTTTGCGGATTTATTTTTTAATTGCAACATTATATCAATAAGCAAAAGTATAACGCCGATTACGCTAATTATGACTGCGAATGAGTGATAGCGTGGATGAACGTAAAAGCCGAGTTGATCGCGCCAAGCTAATAGCAAAATATATACACAAACGACAATTCCGCCAATTGATTTGGTAAGGTTAGTGTACATATAAATTAACTCCCAGACCGACAATTAGCGATAAGATGAACACAGTTAAGGTAATTGTTGCAATAAATTTCCAGCGAAAAGTTGTTTTTAACAGCGTAATCATTTTAATGTCTATCATCGGTCCGAATAGCAAGAAAGATAAAATTGAGCCTGTCGTGAAATTTCGCACGTAAGCCAGCGCGAAGAATGCGTCGATGCTGGAGCATATCGAAATGATGAAACTTAGCGTGATCATAGATATGACTGATAAGAAAATGTCGCCGCCGATGGCGTTTATGATGAATCGCGGAACGAAGATTTGTGTGGCGGCTGCGATGCTAGAACCTAAGACCAACATAGTAAATAATTGCCAGAATTCATTACGTGATGAGCTGAATAGGTTTGACAATTTTGAACCGTGATTATGAGGGCGGCAAAGTTTTTCAAATTCTGGATTAATGACGGAATCTTCCTTTAAAAAGCTGACGATAAAAGCGGTTATTTGTACGATAATTAGCGCAAAAATAATTCGCCACCAAACTATTCGGGCGTCAAAGCTGAAGGCGGTCATGGTTGAAATTATGGTTATCGGGTTTAAGATTGGCGCGGCGAAAAGAAAGCTAATAACGTCGGCAGGTTTCAGCCCATTTGCTATTAAGCTTCGTGCAATTGGTACGTTACCACATTCGCATACAGGTAAAATTAGCCCGATCATAGAGAGTGTAATTCGTCGAAGAAAGGCGTTTTTTGGTAACATTTTGAAGACATCTTTTGATGATAAAAAGTACCTGATAAGCGCGGATATGATAATTCCTAAAATTAAAAATGGGACCGCCTCGACAATTACGCTTAGCGTCAGCGTGATGAAATCTTGTAATGACGGAAGTAATTTATTGTACCATTCTGCAAATTCTCCGTTTAATAACATAACGCCGAATCGCGAGCTGAATTGATAAATAGAAATTATAAGGACGCCAAAAACCACCCAACCGATCAATTCACTGTTGGCTGATAAAAACTTTTTTATGTGACCATCTGGCGATTTTTGTGCCATATATAAAATTATACTCCATGCTTATGCTATACTAAATCAATATGAAACATCTTTTACATTCACATCATCCGTTTCGGATTTTCTGGTTTTCAGTCCTATTAACCTTAGGTTTGGGCAGTTTGATTTTTAGTCACATGGGCGTTAGCGGTCTTTGGCTATTTACTATTTTAGTGGTTCTGGAAGTTACGTTTAGCTTCGACAACGCGGTGATAAATAGCAAGGTTTTAGCGGGAATGAGTCAAGTCTGGCAGAAAGTCTTCCTGACGGCTGGCATATTTGTGGCGGTGTTTGTCGTTCGATTTATATTGCCAATTGCTATTGTGATGATTGCGAGCGGTCACGGATTTATGGATGTTGTCAATCTGGCGCTACATAAACCTGTCGAGTACGGCAAGATCCTGCACGAGGCGTCGCCGATGATTGACGCGTTTGGCGGTGCGTTTTTGATTATGATTGGGCTTAGCTATTTCATCGATTACAACAAGCGCGTTCATTGGATGCGACATGTTGAGCCGATCTTGGCTAAGGCTGGGCGATTTGAGAATTTTAAGGTGTGTATAATGCTTAGTGTGGCGGCTGTTTTGTATTTTACAGTCGAGGCGCCGCATAAATCTTTGGTGTTGATTTCAGCGGTTCTTGGAATTGTGCTGCATATTGGGTTGGAGTTATTCGGGTCATTTTTCCATGAAGATGACGCGAAATCCGTTAAGATTAAAACCGGTTGGGCGGCGTTTGCTAGTTTGTTATATTTGGAGATCCTGGACGCCAGCTTTAGTTTTGACGGTGTGATTGGTGCGTTCGCCATTACCAACAGCGTGCTACTGATCGTGGCTGGGCTGGGCGCTGGAGCGATTTGGGTTCGATCGCTAACCGTATATTTGTTGCGAACAGGCGCGCTTAGCAAATATAAATATTTGGAAAATGGCGCTCACTGGGCAATTATGGCGCTCGGCGTGATGATGATTGCCAAATTATTCCACTTGGAGCTACCGGAATGGGCGACGGGTGGCTTGGGCTTATTGTTTGTGAGTTTGGCGGTTGGCAGCAGTATATTGGAAGCTCGATCGATCAATCTGCAAGAAGCTGCGGCTGTAAAATTACATCAAGCCGAAGAGCAATTGAAGAACAGCGCTTCAAAAATTGTGCCGCGAAAACGACGCTAGAATCTGGTTTAATATTTTATACTGAACGGCTCGATAGTTTCGTTAATAAACTTCTCGATCAAGTTAATTGATTCGGGCAATATCCAGCTTTGGAGAATCTTTTGCTCGTCTGAGCTGAATTTACCCAGGACAAAATCCACGTCACCAACTTGACGTCTGAGTAAATTGTCTGTGCCAATACGAATATGCCAAAAATCTGATCCGACGTGAGAATGCAGCGACTTTAATCCGTTGCTACCAGCGTCTCGACCGCCTTTGCGAGTTCGAATTTTACCGAAGTCTAGCGCTGTGTCGTCGTGAATAATTAGTAAATCGTCCAATGTCAATTTGTAAAAATCTAAGATTGCTCGAGCGGAAATTCCAACCTCGTTGTAAAAAGTAGTTGGCTTAACTAGTAAGATTTTTTCTCCAGAAATATTCAGCTCGGCAATATCTGCGGAAAATTTTGGCTTATTGCAAAAAACTGCATTATTCTCTGATGCAAATTTATCAATAGCCAAAAATCCAGCATTATGCCGCGTGTTTGTGTATTTTTCGCCTGGATTTCCCAATGCTAAGATGACTTTCATAGACTTAGTATATCACCTCGTGGAAATGACGTATAATAAGCATATGGCAAAACGTGACGATGATTTGGAATTTAGCATTAATGCGCCGTTTGATGATGGGCGAGCGGTTATCGATAAAGTCCCGTTGTATTTGGTGAACGGCTCGTTGGGTGCTGGGAAAACTAGTGTTCTTGAGTTCTTATTGCAACAAAGTGACTATAAGGGTTCTCGGGTAATTGAGAATGAATATGCTAATGAAAACGTTGACGGTTATCGATTGGAAAAGTTGGCGGATATTGTGACGACTTTGGCTGGCGATTGTGTCTGTTGTTCGTCGAAGCACGCATTGACGCGAATGTTACTTGACTTTTGTCGCAATTCCCCCGCCCCAGTGTTTATTGAAGCTACCGGTGTGGCGCGAACGATGAATTTGGTTGAAAAATTGATTAATGCACAAATATTCAATAAGTACGAGTTGGCGCAGAGTTTTTACGTTATTGATGCACATGAGATTTTACATGGAATTGAGCCGGCGCATGAAATTGAGTTGCAAGCGGCGGACATGATTTTAGTGACCAAAGAAGATTTGCTAGATGAAAATGAACGCGCCGAGTACGAGGAAAAATTGCGCACCCTACCCTACGCCAAGGTGCTCAGCGCACCACACGGTCGGTTTGATCTAAGTAAATTAACCACGCCGTCGGGACTACTAACATTTTTTGATAAGTATGACGGCGAATTGGTCGTGCCGGACAATCCGACATATGCGGTACTGGATGTTTCTGGTATGAAAATTGCTGCGGCGACTCTGGAAAAAATTTGGCCGGAACTTTTTGATGCTTATAGACTCAGGCGAATGAAGGGTTGTTTTATTGATGATAATGGCGCGCGGCATCATTTGGAGGCAACAGAAAATCAGATTCAAATAGCTAATTCTGCGGCGGAAGAGCCAGCAAAAATTGTGCTAATTGGTGAACGAGCGGATGAAATTACGCGTGAAGTTTTGTCTGCGCAATTGATGATGTTTGAATAAAAGTTCGCTTTCGTCGTTTCCGACTCATCAGCATAGACATGCATCTATGGAGCGAACTGACAAGCAAGAGAATATGTACGACGGAGAGAACCGCCAAGTATTCTCGGCGGATGTCAGTTCGGCGGCCGTCAATTGTTCGACGGCGTTAGCTGGCAGGTGCCGGTGGGCTCCTGCTGCGTTAATTCTATGCTCTCAATGTTCCAGAAAGACGAGGTTGCTGGAATACGATATCCAAACGACTCGATCTTATAGGTCTTTCCGACCTGAATCCTGGCGTATACGTCCGCGCTATTGAATCTAGCTCCGTTACTACCGTAATAATCTTTTACGGTGTAGACTTGGCCTGAAGTGTATATGCGGTATTCATGAGAGCGGCTATCGCCGCTCCCAGTAGAATAAAAAAACAGCCCCAGTTGGGACTTGATAATTTCCAATGAATAGTGCAAGCAGATGATGAAGATATGTAGACGCATCAGAAGACGACGCCTTATTTTGGAATCTCTTCTACTCGCCACTATTCAGGTGCTAATCTCTTCCGCTAGGAAGAGATTAGGAGGTCAGAGCTGAGACAGGCTTCGGGTCGGCCTTGAAGAGCTGCTTCCCGAGCTGCTTCAGCATAGGTGCATAGCAAAGCACCTCGCCGTTACAATAAACTTTGCCAGTGGCAAGGTCTATGCATGCATTCTTAACATCTTGAATAAAGCGGTTTTCCTCGCCAATACGGAAATTGGCATTGCTACCGCTCATGTAGATCTTACATTCGGCGTGATCTACGCACATTTTAATGTCCGATGCAAAGATCTCGGCCTGGTCGTCGTACCTCAAAACTACAGACTCGCTGGTTAGCGATGTGTAGTCATTAGGTACGTCTATACGAGCATCTCCGTCGGTGGCGGAAATAGATGCCTTGCCGTGCTCGAAAACGAGAATCCCGCCGCTTAGCGAGACGGTATCCTTGTTTTCGTCAATGTCGAGTTTGGCTTCAGCATCGTCATCGGCTTTCCTGCCTGATGCGGTGATACGCATCGGGTAGTCGCGGCGGTAAATACTGACCTTATCCCCGTTGAGCAAAGTGCCCTTTCCGGGAATACTGTGGAAATTACCGGAAATAACAGAGACAGTTTCCTGCTCGTCCTTAGCGTTAATGAGAGAGATAGTTTTCTGCTCATCATCTGCGGTTAATGAACCGCTGCCGAGAACGAACGTCTCTCCAGTGGCTAAACTGGCACACAGTTCCCCGTTATAAACGGAAAAGGTCTTGAAGCCGTTGTTGAAGTTGGTGTATGCACCGGAAGCGGTAACTTCACCATTGCCCTTATGGACTGACACTTCACATTCGGCGTCGTCGTGGACAGACAGGATATCCTTGCCCTTGTCGTTTGCAATCTTGATGAGATTGCCGTAGTAAGAGTCTACATCGCTGTTAGGCTCATTACTAACGCTAGGTCCGCCGATAGGCACCGTGCGGCAGCAGATACCTGGCCCATGGACGGACACAGCAGAGACGTAGAATAAAGAGTTCATCTACTTTTCCCTTCTCTTTCCTCGCGGCGAACGGTTCGCCATCTTTGCTTTTTGGCAAATAATCATGCGTGCATATGATCAAGCATGAAACGAGATTTCAATTGTCAATTATATATTCTATCAACAACTAAAACCCCGCTTCATGCTTAAGTTTCGTCTTAATCTTCTTACATCTGCTTGTCAAGGTGCGCTTTCGGACAAGGAGTAAATCTCAACTCATCAACAAAAGCTAATGCTATTTATATCACGCGATAATATTTAAGTCAAGAGAAATTGGCGTAAAAATAGGATTAAGCGAGTTTTTCGGCGTTTTTGGCCTGCTTGTAGGCTTTGGTGACTGGCGCCAGACCGCGCGCGACGCGTTCGCGGTTGGCCTTTAATTGCTTTTCGTCACGGAAAGACATTTTAATCGGAGTTCCCGCAAAATTGAAAGCTTCACGCAGAGTTCGCTCCAGATAACGTTTATAGCTCCAGTGGACAAATTTCAGATTGCTACCGTAAATAACAAACCATGGCGGAGCAACGTCAGTCTGGACAATGTAGCGCAGCTTCGGGTGTGAATTTTTCAGACCAGCTGGCGGATGTGCGGCGATGGCTTTCTGCAAAATGTCGTTTAAGGCGCGAGTTTTACATTCTTGACGACGACGCTTATAGATATCAAGCGCTAGGTCAAACAATTTGGCGACATTCTGCCCTGTAACGGAAGAAGTGAATATTAACGGTGCGTACGGCGTGAACTTGAAGTTATAGCTGATTTGTGGTGCGATTTCATCGTGCGTGTAAGCGTCCTTACCTTCGACAGAGTCCCATTTACTAACGACCAGAACAAGCCCCTTGCCCGCCTCGTCAATAATTCCAGCTAGGCGCTGGTCCAATTGAACGTTAAGCTCATTGACGTCCATAAGAAGCAGACAAACGTCGGCTTCGTTGATGGCTTGCATTGTGCGAAGAACTGAAAACTTCTCAATTCCAGTTTCCTGCTTTCCTTGGCGGCGAATTCCAGCAGTGTCGAGCAATTCAATTGTTTGACCGTGATAACGAACTTGAACGCGGTTTACGTCGCGAGTTGTGCCGGCGACGTTGGCGACGATGGCTTGCTGCTTGCCCGCCAAAGTATTGAACAGATTACTTTTGCCGACGTTTGGGCGACCAATTAGTGCGACACGGATAATATCGTCAGGTGCGGTTTCGGTGGCTGGCGGAATAAGTTCGGCAATGCTATCAAGAAGCTCCGAAATGCCAATGTTGTGCTCGGCGGAAGTTTTTATGATGGTTTTTATGCCGAGTCGTTTGAATTCGTCGATAGAAAGAGAGCCTTTCAAGTCTGCTTTATTGGCGATTAGAATGACTGGCTTGCCGCTTTTTAGGGCTTTTTTGGCTAATTGTCGATCGGCGTCGGAAGGATATGCGGTGGAGTCGACGGTTACGAGGATTACGTCGGCAGCGGCAGACGCGTCAGCAATTTGGTCCTGAATGGTCGCCTCGAATTCGTCCTCGGCAGTTTTCAGTCCGGCTGTGTCGATGAGCCAAAATTGCGAATAGTCATCTGACGGCGCAGAATCTACGTTGCGTCGTTTGTACGAAACTTTACCAACGACATTGTCGCGTGTCGTGCCAGCTTCCCTGGCGACTATGGCCGTGCGAGAGCGCGTCAAGCGATTGAATAATGAGCTTTTGCCGACGTTGGCTTGCCCGATGATGGCGACTGTTGGTAATTTAGACATGATTATAAATTATATCATTTTTTAGCTATTTCGACTATTGTATTGGAGGTCTCTTCTATTTTTATTAAATGCAACAGCTATAACTCCTTTGGGATTATTGTGATGATAATTGATACGATTACTGCATGAGCGTGCTATCTTTGTATAATCTAATGGAGCAATCTGACCGTCTTTATTAAACGGTCGAAGCTGGAGATATTCTGTGTTAACAGTTCCGTCTGTTTTAAATACTAGTTTGTCTGCGATATATACACGAGAACCTTCTGTCTGTTTTTTGGATATGATTACGCCACCGCCTTTTTCTAGGTCAAGCAGATAGTAATTACTGCCGTCTATTGTGGTAAAGTTTCCAGATCTAGAGATTCTGCTATTTCTTCTAGCTTAACAACTAATTTTGCATAATCTGATATTTGCTTCTCGGTGATGTCTATGGGGAGTTCTCTCTTTCCTGAATATACTTCGGTTATTTTGTCATGTCCATACTCAGTATCAGCTTTAAGATCTGCGCATATTCCGTTTAGGGATATTCTGGCTAATTTCCTTGACAATTCTAGTTTATCACGTGTGTTTAGTGTTTCCATTTTACAATTATACTTTCTGTCAAATTTAACATAAAAGCTATATTACAATATTTACTGTAAAATGTAAAGAGCCGCGGAGTAAATTATGAATTCGTGAATTTCTCTTCTCTCCATTCGCCTCTCTTGAGGTCGCCGAGCGAATAATTGCCAAAGTTTGTTCTATGAAGTTTTTTGACAGTGTAGCCTAACGCATCGAAAGTTCGCCGAATTTGACGATTCCTTCCCTCGCTCATTTCCACTATCCAGCGATAATCATCGCCTTCGTGCTGTCTTTCTAGTGTCAATTGACTGCGTCCGTCAGGAAGCTGCACGCCAAAATCGTTAATCATTTGGCGATGTAGAGGTTGCAACGGCTGGTCGATTGTAACGAGATATCGCTTAATCTTATAAAACGAGGGGTGTGTCATGCTGTGAGCAAAATCGCCGTCGTTCGTCATGAGAATCAGCCCGGAGCTGTCTTTATCCAGGCGACCAACAGGTTTTAAGTGGTGAAGGTTTTTTGGTAGCAATTTGTAGATTGTCGGAACGCCGCCCTGAGAGGCGCGCGAACAAAGATATCCAGTTGGCTTATGTAGGATGATGAGCTGTTTGGATTGCAATTCTAGTAATTTGCCGTTATAGGAAATTTTATTTGCGTCAGAAATTTGTTGACCCAATCTGGCGGGCTGACCGTCAACAGTAATCTTCTCTTTTTCTATCAATTCGTCGGCCTTCCGCCTGGAAACACCCAAGCACAGCGCTACAAATTTGTTGAGGCGCCAAGATTCTTGCTTTGTGTCTGGGTTTATCATTGTTGTGGATTTATCGGTGGAAATTGCGTCGGCTGAGGAGTTTCTGACGGTTGATGCGGAATGTTTTGCTCTTGAGGTTGTGCTTGGACTGGAGGTATTACATTAGCTTGCTCAATAGGATTTGGTGTTGGCTGTGGCGTCGGAATTGGCTGCGGCGTTGGAGTTTGCGCTGGTTGAGGTTCTGGAATTGGTTGAGAAATTCTCTGTGTATTGTCCAATTCTTCTGCCATAAGCTTGGAAATATCTACAGAATTCTGAGAATCGTCAGTTGGCAAAGGCTGAATCACACGATCACCAAGCCCCGATGGTCGCGGTGCGGGTGATGAAAATGGCGCCATAGGCTGTGGCAGGGTTGTCGGCTGAGGCTGCGGTGTTGGAGTCGGTTGTGGTGTTGGAGTCTGCACTGGTTGAGGCAGCGGCTGCGGAGCTGGAGCGAATACCTGTTGCGGATGTTGTTGTACGAGCGGATTTATTGCAGGAGTTGTTGGCGTTGCAGCGGGAGCAGTTGGTTGCGGCGACAATGAAGAAACATCAGGTCTAGTAACTGGCTGCGGCGCTGCTGGAGTTGGCTGAGGTGTTGGAGCGACTGGCTCATATGTATGAGCTGGTTGTGAAACTGGCACTGGATTTGTGCCGACTCCTGGAAGATCTCCCAAGGTTTCGTGAACTGCCCTCACGACGTCTTCTATTCCCACCTGAGACTTCACCAAGTATTTATCAGCACCAAGTTGCTCGCCGCGTTTTCGCTGATCTTCTGATGACAGTGCGGTCATAATAATAACTTTAACGTCTTTTGTCTCTGTCGTTGAGCGTAAAATGTCCAGCATATCAAAGCCAGAGATTTTTGGCATCATCACATCGCTTAAGATTAATCGCGGACGTTCTTTAATTGCCATGGCCAGAGCTTCTTCGCCGTCGCCCGCCGAAACGATATCGTAGCCCTCCGCCAAAAGCCGTACGCCGTAAATTTCGCGTAAACTTTTGTCGTCCTCAACCAATAAAATTTTTGTCATATATTTATACTATACTGAAGTTTTGACAAAAAATCCATAGTTCTTATGGCTATTATTCGCGACCAGGTATGGACAATTGCTGACGCTTTTTGCGTAACTCTTCCTCAATTTCAGCCAGCGTTGGCTCGGAAGAATTTCTGGCTGGTTGTGGAATTTCTGGCTGGACTACTGGAGTGGTCGGTACGGTTGGATCTGGATTCTCTGGAGTTGCGATTGCGGCTGGATTTGAATCGACAATTTCGCTATTATTTTCAGTTACGACATTTTCCGCCTTCTCTTCTGCGGCAATTTCAGTTCCTTCTGGAATAGTAGAATCTGGCGTTGAATCTTTAGGACTTTCAACTTCTGCAGACTCTAATCGCTGCTTGGCTTCCGAACTATTCATACGAGGAATTTCCAGATAGAAAGTACTCCCCTCTTTATATTTGCTTTCAACTCGCAAGTTTCCAGACATCGCCTCGGCCAAGCGGCGGCTCAAATATAGCCCCAAGCCAGTTCCGCCAATTTCTCGCGTGTCAGAATTGTCCACCCGATAAAATTTCTGGAATAAATGCGGAATATCTTCGGCTGGAATACCAATGCCACTATCTTTCACGCTTACGGAAATCTGCTTATCGTCGCCGGTAATATTGACGACAACTTCGCCCGATGGAGTGTACTTGATGGCATTTTCAATCAAATTGCTGACGACCTCTCTAAAATGGTCAGGATCAATATTGGCATAAAAAATCGGCTGCAATGACTTCTCTTTACTCTCACCAACGATGTCTGGCATAAAGATGTAATTGAGCTGTTTTTCATCAGCTTTTGTTGCCAAACCATCAAAAATATCCTTCAAAAATTCGTTTACGTTGATGATCTTCGGGTTATTTTTCATTCGCCCATCTTCAACTTTGCTAATGTCGAGGAGATCTTGGAATAACCGTCCCAGATGTTGCGCCGATTCGTGAGCCTTGGTGATGAAATCGCGGGCTTTCTCGTCGATGTGAGCGGTGGCTGGATTTAACGCCAGACCCAAATAGCCCTCAATTGACGCAACTGGCGTGCGCATCTCGTGGCTGGCGGTGGAAATGAATTCGGCTTGCTCGCGCTCTTCGGCTTTTTCTTTGGTGATGTCGCGGAAAACTACGATGATTCCTTCGCCGTCCGTGCCGACTGGAGAGCTGACGATTGACACTAAAATGCGTTTTTCGGAGCTGGTCAATAGGAATAATTTATCGTTGTGTGTTGGCTGGTTTTTTGATAAAGATTGAGCTATTGGATTCTCGAGGTCCTCTACGTCTTTTCCGTCTGAAGTAACGAGTTTTAAGACGCTTTTCCAGTTGAGCCCGAGCGCGTCACCTTGGTCCCAGCCGATAATTTGTTGGGCGGATGGGTTTATCAGTTCGATGTTGCCGTCTTTGGAAATAGCCAGAACGCCGTCGTCGATGGCATTAATCACTACGTCAGATTTGCTCTCAACTGCGGAAAGTCTGTTCTCCAGATTGGACGTATTGTCATCAGTTTTTTGGCGGCGAATCCATAGAACGAGGCTAAAAATCAAAGGCAAAAATCCGAAGAATAGGTAGCCGATGATGAATTGCACGTTTATTCCCTGTTGAACGCTGGTGACTATAATCTGTAAAATAACCAAAAGCCCCATTATTCCTAAGATTATTGCGCCGAAAAATCCTGCAAAAATTGCCACGATAATCCACATAACTAGGAATGGTGAAACGACTCCGCCGCTGGTAATTATGGTGGCTGCAGCGACGGCGACGGTTAATAAATATACGAAAATTCCGATTTCAGTTTCGTGCTTTCTGGGAAGCCAAAAGCATAAAATCAGCACAATTAAGCTGCCGATTCCTGCCACGCCAGCCGCCAAGTCTGAGACGGATAATCCGATTGGCAATTGATAACCAGTCGGTATAAATCGCGCCCATGCGTATAAAAGAATGATTGTGAAACAACTCAGTAGCGCCACTTCACACAATCTCCTTAGCCAAAATCTGGAAATTGCGTGAGGCTTAAAGTAAATCCCGCCCTTTTTCATGCTTTTATTATGGCGAATTTTCAGAAAAATCTCAAGTGATAAACGTGGTATACTAATTTTATGAACAATGATCAGCATAACGACCAAAGTAGCTCAGCTTTCAAGCGAACTGTGGTCTTTGTGATAATTTGTCTCATTTCGGCGAACCTCATTGGTGCCACGTCTGGTATATTTAAGTCGTTCATAGGCCCTTTGGGTCACATCTTAGGGGCGTATGCTATCATACTCGCTTGCATTTCAATCTATTGGTATAAAACTGGACAATATTGGATTACTGATAAAGTTTCAAAAGTCTTGATTGCTATTGGATGTGCGACGGTCATATTTTATGTATTAGTCATCTTTTTACGATTCGGGCTATTTTTTCTCATTGCCAATAAAGACGTATTCATCGTAAAGGTCTTGTCGATTATTGGTATGATCAATTTATATTTCTCTCCTATTGTTATTTCTCTGGTCGTTTTAATATATAGCTCTTGGGCTATGCTGTCTTACCATAAAAAGTCGACGCCTAACATAGAGAAAAAGTAGACAAGCCTTCCCTTTTCGTGGTATAATCCATGGAGTTACGGCCCTATCGTCTAGCGGTTAGGACACCAGGTTCTCATCCTGGCAACCCGGGTTCGATTCCCGGTGGGGTCACCAAGAATAGTTAACTTATTAAAAACATCTACATGAAGGTGTTTTTTTAATTTGTGAAGCAGTATGCTTCAATTCTCAATATCCTTCAACTTTTCGTATAGACACATACTACAAACCGTACGTAGATGGTCTAGTTGACGATCTGTATGGCCTCATAACTAGGGGCGGCCTAGAGTTTATAAAGTAACAAATCCACCTCGTCCCATTCCTCAACCGCTGTGGTCAAAGTATATATAGCGATGGTTTTGGCGTTGTCGTATATTTGTTCTGATGTAAGCTTCTTTAAATCTCTCAAGTTAAAGAGGTTGATGTTGTTGGATTCGCCGCTAGCTATATCATGTATCGGATTTTCCGAAGTAATAAACGCATAACTTATGTCCGTGTGATAATGTTCGCCACCAGCAGGATATGTGTGAATCGCGATCGGTTGAGGGTGTAGTTTCACTCCAGGCAATGAAGCAAGCCTATTGTAACGCGGCTGCAACAATCTCAGCTGGTTTTTGTCGTAGCCAGATTCTTCGGTTATTTCCCGTAAGACTGCTTGCCACGGTGTCTCGTCCAGTTCGATATGCCCGCCAAACTGCAGTAACTTGTTTAGCTTGCGGTGCTTATGTAAAATAATTCGAGGTTCAGCGCCCTCTGTTATTTTCACGATATATCCGCTAACGCATATATCGTGCTGACCAGGCTGGTTGTGTGTATGAGGCATACTATAAATTTTACTTTAATTGTGGCGTACGGTCAAAAGGACGCGCAAGGGTAACCTTAAGGGTAGGTAGGTTATAAATTGCGCTATTTGACACGATGTAGCTACTCAGTTATGTCTAGTAATAGAAGAGAGATTTCGCTATATCTTCGGAGGGTACTTCTGGGGATATTTGCTTGAGGAGTTCTTGACTGCTAAATATAAAGTAAACTCCAAAACGGGAGGCGACCATGATAAAAACTACTGTATTCAAAAAACGATTGCCATTTCTTGGTGATATTTGAAGCAATTCCTCAAAGATGGTGAGTGCTGTATGTGAGACATCGTGGAGTCCATAGAAGGGATCTTTTTTCTAATTTGAAGGCAACTGATAGCTTTTACTGAGCTATGGTATAATAGGCAAAATAGTAAATTGGGGAGAGTTTTTTTGTGGTTCAATCTTTAGGCAAGCTAGAAAAGGTAAATATCAGAAAAATATGGGAGCACGAAGCTTTGTCGTTCACCCCATGGCTGGCTCATCCAGATAATTTATCCTTGCTAGGTGACGCTTTGGGAATAGAATTCAACACGGAAAACATAAAAACCGAAGTTGGTGTCGGTGATTTTAATGCGGATATAGTTACGGCTGATTACTCTGATAGGTCGATTATAATTGAAAATCAATTAGAGCGTACAGATCACGATCATCTTGGCAAGTGTATTACTTACGCGGCTGGGATTGGCGCTGAAACAATCATATGGATTGCAAGTAATATTCGTGATGAACATAGGCAGGCTGTCGAGTGGTTGAATTTTAATTCTTCTGATAAGATTAATTTCTTTTTGGTTGAGCTTGAGGCGTATAAAATCGGCGACTCCAAACCAGCCCCGCACTTTTTGGTTGTTGAAAGTCCTAACGAATGGACAAAGGTTGTGCGTAGCCAGAATAATAGCAATAGCAGTGTGTCTGAAGTGAAATTGCGGCAGCAAAGATTTTTTGAGATGGTGCGAGATTATGGACTGGAGCATTCTAAGAAGGTCCGTAGCTGGCAAAAACCTCGACCTCAACATTGGTATACGATCAGATATGGTGGCAAGGCTCATTTTAACGTGTTAGCCAACACTAAAGAAAAGTGTATTTATATAGAGTTATACATTGATGGAGGTAAAGATTCGGACGCGCAAAATAGGCTAATTTTTGATAATATCTACAAAGATAAAGACAAAATCGAGCCTGAAATTGGCGAGTTGATATGGTATGACAGGGACGATGCTCGTATGAAGCTTATACGTTATCGCATAGATAAAGATCCTGCCGATGATAAAGAATCTGAAGAGGCTTTGCCGCTTGTTATAGAAAAACTGGATCAGTTTATATCTATATTTCCGAAGTACTGGAAAATATATAGTTAAGCTGACTATGTGTAGAATTAAAGATTGTCGCTGCTCATCTGCTTAACGACTTCTATCAAATTCCGCGGCGTAATGTCAGCCTTAATTAGATATCCGTCAACGCGACTCATGACGGATTTACGCGAAGCTTCGTCCTGCTCAAAATTGGTCATAATTAAAATCTTACTATTCGGAACCAAATCGACATTGTTATTTCTCAGCGCGTCTAAAATCTGGTCGCCGCGTTGCTCTGGTAGCATCAAATCTAAGATTATCAAGTCAAAGTTCTGGTTGCGCGCCGCCACTAGCCCGTCATTTCCGTCGACCACCCACGTCACGTCATATCCCGCTTTTTGCAGACTCCTGACATACATTTCGCCAATAAATCGGTCATCTTCCACGCATAAAATTGTCTTTATCATAATTCCTCCTAGCCCTTATACATAGCGTGATTTTTTATCCAGCCGCCGCCCTTTCGTATCAATTGATTATTCAACTGCCCGTCTTCTAGCAATTTGTCTTTAACTGTAGCATAAATTGGCAAAGTGAACGAGAAGACTGAGCCTTCGTTTTCGCGGGATCGAGCGATTATCGAGCCGCCGTGAGATTCGACAAAAGCTTTGCAAATGTAAAGCCCAATTCCCGTCCCAGCCACGGCCTCGCGTGATCTGTGCGATCGATAGAATTTGTGGAACAAATTGTCCACGACATTCGCCGGCATACCAATTCCATTGTCAGCGACGGATACTTCCACGAAGTCGCCTTTTTTCTCCGCGGAAACGGTTACGGACCCGCCCTCAAAACTGTATTTGATAGCATTGTCAATTAGATTACCAATCACTTCCCCGATACTTCCGTGATCAGCGGCTACTGTCGGCAGATCATCTGGAATATTAACGCTGAGCATTCTGTGTTGAGTCGAGGCGCGAAGTTGCATGTCATCAGCAATCGAGGCGTAAATATTAGCAACAGTGTCTTCCAGCAGATAAACCTTCAAGTGATGTCTATCATATCTGGCAACGTTAAGAATATTGTCAATGTAGCTAGACAAGCGATTGGACGAAACGACCAACCTATCAAGAAGCTGCCTTTCGTCGCCCTGCAAGCGTCCAGAAAACTCTTCATTGATAATATCCAGGTATCCACGAATAACTGTAATCGGTCCACGGAGTTCGTGGGCGGCAAATGAGATGAAATTGAGGTCCTCTTCTTCTGGCAAATATCCTTTAGACTTGTCGATGAGAAAAATGACGGTTTCGGCGACGGCGCCTTTCTCAAATGAAGCCACGATGTCAAAAATCCGCGTTTTTTGGATGACGTCAGGGTTGGTGTTAATGCGTTGCCAACGGCGTTCGGCTTTAATTTTCTCATTGGAGATTTCGTGAAGCCAATCGGAAATGCTTGGTTCATTTATAAAATCAAGCGCCAGAAAATCCTCGCCTTTTGCGTTCCTGGAAATCGGGGCGGCGGAATTGGCGAAGATAATTTTCTGATTGGAATTAAGAATCACGACGCCAGTGCTGGCTTGATTTAGAGCTTGAGTGAGCGGGATTTTTGGCTTGTCGTCGTTGTCACTAGTTGGTTTTTGCTCTGGCTGATAATCGCCATAAATTGCCTGAAGCGCCGTCTTAAATCCAGTTTTTTCGTAGCGTTTATCGTTGGGGTTTGGCGGAGTGTCGGTGGTTAGTTCGCCAATTTTATGAGAAAGTGCCGCCAGAATTTTATTAAGCGGCGCAGCGATGATTTTAACGATAGAAATTGAAAATATGATTTGTAAGATGGCGGTAATTAAAATAATAATCCAGAAATTTAGCTGGAACACGGAAATTGCCGTGAAGTGGAGTGCGATTCCCAGTCCTAATATGATACAGGCGCTCGCTGATAATAGGACTAATATGACTTTTCGGTAATAATATTGTTTGTACTCGCGCAAGGTTTTAGATGCCGGATCTATTGCCATGAAACACTTCCCCTTCCTGGCGTGAAGGCTGCAATCCATGTTTGTCCGCGATTTAAGGCGATGTCTTTTCCGGATTCGTCTGTCAATTTAAGCGGCGAATTGATATCCGCTTTCGACCAAGTGGCGGTGGCGACTGTGCCGTTTTGGAAAATGTAGGCTTTGCCAGATCCTGTCGTTTTGACGTCTTCATAGCCATCGTAATTTTGAGCCCGAGCTTCAACACCCACTTCCATAGCTACAACAGTATTTGGAGCAATTTGCCCATCTTCCCTGTCAGTATGTGGCGCGCCAGCCATACTCCTGAGGTAAGAATTTGACGCCTTGTCGTAAGCGTATGAGGTGTTGTAGAGTGAGCCGCTGAGGTTTATGTTTACAGATGTGGCGTTTGGCGATTCGACGGGCTTGCCGTCTGCTCGCGCGAAGCTGGTGAATTCGGAATTGTTATAACCTTTTGCGCTGTTCAATTGGTCAAGTTTTTCTCCTGAAGTGTAGACGTTGTGTGGCGCGTAGCGGTCGCGAGATCGCCAATAAGATCCGTCGTTAAAGAACTGGTCGATGTCGCGATAATTGCCGTTTCTGACTTGAGATAAAGCGTTGGGGCTTCCGCCAACATGCGCGATTGATGCTTGATATGGCGCCGCCCAGCTCAAATAGTATAATCTC
The DNA here is from genome assembly GCA_963541875.1 of uncultured Candidatus Saccharibacteria bacterium. Lineage (GTDB taxonomy): Bacteria > Patescibacteriota > Saccharimonadia > Saccharimonadales > Saccharimonadaceae > Nanosynbacter. The sequence goes on along the minus strand of CAUTVA010000001.1, from coordinate 5,976 downwards.
AAGCTTCGCACTGGACCGATCAACGCGGGTTTATCTCCCTGGTACAGCGCCAAAAACCTAGTAATTCCGCCTTCCGCCACGGCCTCGTAAACCACGCCGGCTTTCTTCAGTCCTGACTGTGGTCTGGCGGCTGGACTATTCTCAATCATCACGCCAGTTACGGGCAACTTTGCGGCGGCTTCGTTCGCGATTTCCACGCCAGTTAGCGGCGAATAAAACTTCTTCGGCGCAGGTTTTTTAGCTGGCAATTTCAGCTCCACGCTAGCAGTCTGCTCGTATTTTATGGAATGAATTGCAATTATGAAAACTCCAGCAATAACCATCGCACTCACCACGAGTACGATTGCCAGAATATGCTTTTTTACCCATTCTTTGAACGACTCCCAACGGGCGTTCTTTTTTTGTCCTGATTTATCTATTTTTTCAACATTCATGCTTATGCTTAGTATAGCATTTTCGGCGCACGAATAAACTATTTTTGTAGATAATTATCAATTCTTTGCAGAGTTTTTTCCTTGCCAATTAGCGCCAGCGTGTCGTTAAGTTGCGGGCTAAACGGCGCCCACGTCGTCACAATTCTCACCAGACTAAACAAAATTCCCGGCTTCTGCTCTGTCGTTTCCAGCAATTGATTAAGGCAATTCTGAATTGTTTCTGGCGTCCAATCTGTAATTTTCTCAAATTCTTGGCGGGCAATTGACAATAACTCTCGTCGCTCGTCGTCGGTCAATTTGCGAAGTTGCTTGTTTCCGTCAATTAATTCCGTGTCAATTTCAGGCTCGACGAAGAAATAACTTGTTAATTTTGGCAAATCTTGTAGTGTCTTCAAGCGATCTTGCGCTAATTCCAGAACGCGCTTTTTATAAGATTCGTCGGCATTTTTGGCTTCTTCGCCCCAGAACGGTTGGCAGCGAGAATAAAGATCATCCAAACTAAGCGAGCGAATCCATTGGCCGTTCAGCCAAATGAGTCGTTGTTCGTCAAATCGCGCGCCAGATTTTTGAACGCGGTCGAGTGAGAACTTTTCAATCAGCTCAGCTTTACTAAAAATTTCCTGTTCCGTGCCGTCATTCCAGCCAAGTTGCGCTAAGAAATTAAGCATCGCTTCTGGCAAAATTCCCTCTGATCGATACTCAGTTACGCTTTTAGCGCCGTCACGCTTGCCAAGTTTTTTATTTCCCGATGGCGCCATAATGTGTGGCACGTGCGCCAGAATTGGTGGTGTAATTTTAAGCGCTTCGTAAAGCGACAGATATTTAGGCGTGCTGGCAATATATTCCGAGCCACGAATCACGTGCGTGACTTGCATTTCGAAATCGTCAATAATGTGCGCAAAATTGTAGGTTGGCAGGCCATCTGCTTTGATAAGAATAAAATCGTCCAAAGCTTCTGGGCCAGCCGACAATTCACCCATAACGGCGTCTTTCCAAGAATATCGCTTAATTTCCGGAACTTTGAAGCGCAGCGGCATTCCAAGTTGCCACTCTGGCGGATTTTCTGGACGATGGTCGCGATATAAAAATGCTCGCTTTTCAGCCTTGGCTTTGTCGCGGAAAACTTGCACTTCTTCGGGCGTGTACGGATCGGCGTAAGCTAGTTCTTCGCTAATCATTTTCTTCGCCCACTTTATGTAAATATCACGGCGATCTGTTTGGTGATATGGGCCAAAATTGCCAGACTCTTCTTTTGGATTGTTAAGAGTTGGTCCCTCGTCCCAATTTAATCCTAGCCAATTTAAGGTTTCCAAAATCATTTCTTCCGCGCCTTCGACGAACCGAGCTTGGTCTGTGTCTTCAATGCGTAAGATAAAATCTCCCTGATGCGCTCTGGCGACAAGGTATGTGTATAGCGCGGTACGAACGTTGCCTAAGTGAATATAGCCAGTCGGACTTGGCGCAAAACGAGTTCTAATAGTCATGAGTAAATTATAGCACGTTATCTGATGAGTTACAGACTAGTGGCAATTTTTTCAATTTGGCTGCTTGAGAGGTTTGCGTCGCCGCTGATTTGATATAAGATTCCGCCGTTCACCCAAGCCGCTTCTTTCCCGCCGCTGTAAATTGTCAATCCATCGATCATCGTGGTGTTTGGATTCTTGTGTTTTTCAGAGAAAAATTCTTTCACTGCTGACGAATTCCAGCCACTTTTTTGCTGGGTTATGGTATATCCTGAGCTTCCGTCGGCGTAGGCATATTTCATAGAGACCTCGCCCGATTTGAATTTGATAGGTCCGTTCAGCGCGTAGCCGTCTGGCTTGTAGCCTGGATATTTGGCGTCAATTCCTGATTGGACGGCTGCCATTTTTATGGAGATATTTGGCATACTCAGGTATGTTAAATAGCCGCCGAGTAGCATCACTGCAAAACCAACAGAAAACGTATTCAACCAGCGTAATGCGCCGCCTTTTTTCTGGCGTCGACGTGCTTTTTTATTGCTGATAATCTCATTCGATAAAGCTTTCTCAATCGCTTCGTTTTTCAATTGGTGAGCGGTTTTTACGACTGGCTTTTCTATTTTTTGCGGAGCGACGGCGACAAGCGGATTGTTATTCATAGCCAGAGGCTGGCGCTCTTTTCGCAATTTAGTATCAACGCTAAGAGGTCTTTGTTGAGCGCGACGAGTAACAGGGTGAGTTTCGGCTGGGCGGTTAATAGTAATTTTCTGAGGAGCTGGCTTGCTGACAATTGGCGTAGAAAACTTCTTCACGGCGACATGCTGTTTCACGTCGACGCGAGCCTTCTGGGGTTTGGCGGCCAATGGCGTACGCTGCGGCATTTTAACGTGCCGACGATTCAATGTGCTGGATTTCTGAACGTGTGCGGCGTGAATATTTGATACAGATGTGCCGCGCTTACTGATTGATTGTTCTTTTTCTATTTCAGATTTTTCAATCTTAATATCATCCATTACCATTCCAGTAATAGTGTTGTAAGCTCGTCCATTGATAACCACGTAGTTTTTACTTGCCATTAATCCCCCTAATGTTTATTCCTGTATATTATATTACAAATCGCCTAAGGTTTTTTCAAGTGTAAAAATATGTTATAATTTCCGTAATTATGTACCAGAAAAAGAATCGCACTAAAGAGCTCGCGCGGCGGACCTTTGTGTACACGCTGATGACATTATCACTTATAATTCTTCTTACGTTTTTGACGTTTAGAATGCTCGGCTATACGTTTGATCCAAATACGAAAGAATTGCAACAGACTGGACTCGTCCAATATGAATCACATCCTGGCGGGGCGCTGGTTTATGTTGACGATATGGAGCTGCGCCGCACTCCGACGAAAAGCACCGTTCTTCCTGGCAAGCACACTTTTTCGATGAAATTGGATAAATACGAACCGTGGCAAAAAACGCTAAATATCAAATCTGATACTGTTACGAATTTGAATTACGCCAGATTGATTCCGACGAAACGCGAAACCACCGAAGTAAAAACTTTTGACTCATTGCAATCTGTTTCCCTGTCGCCAGCTGGTAATTTCTTGATGGGATTTGGCGTTAAGGATAAAACTCCGATTCTAACAATTGGCGACATTCGCGACACGAACAAAGATAAGGAAAAATTTACGGAGCACGCATTAAGCACAAGCGTTTTGGCTGGCTATTCTCCGTCTTCTGACAATCATACGTTTACCGTGTCGGAATGGGACCGCGATTCTCGTTACGCGTTAGTGAAACATTCGTATCCAACGGAAAATAATGCTACGGGCGTGCAGTGGTTGGTTTTTGATAGAGAAAATCCAGAGAAAATTATTGACGTAACAGCGATGACTGGTTTTGTAATTAAGCAAATTGGCTTTGCGGGAACTGGCGCACACACAGCTTACGCTCTGCAGGAAACTGGCGAATTGAGACGAGTTGATCTTGATAGCTCGACAATTTCCAGCCCAATCTTGACTGGCGTTGAATCTTTCAAGCTTTACGGCGATGATCGTTTGTCCTACCTGGCTGTTATTGACGGTAAAAAAGTGGCAGGAATTTGGAAGCGAGATTGGAAAGAGCCATTTGTGATCGGCACTTTTGCTACCGATTCTGCTCCTGTAATTCGAATTTCTCGTTATTTCAATAAAGACACCGTGGTTTTGGCTGATGGTAAAAATATGACAATTTACAGAAGCGATATTTCGGATTCTAAGGATCGCCAAAAAGAATTCTTGAAAACGGCAAAGACCATTAAAACCGACAATGCGACTACGAACGTGATGATGGACAATGCTGGGCGATTTATCGTGACACAAAACGGCGCTATGCTGCAGACTTATGATTTGGAGCGTAAAGAATTGTCGAGCGCGTTTAATATTGGCGTGGCGCAGGAAGTGAAGTGGCTTGACAATTTCTATATTCGTAGCGTTTCTGCGTCGGGAAAAATGGAGATTCGCGAATTTGACGGCACGAACGCTCATACGTTGATAAATGTTAAGCCTGGTTTGGACTATGTTTTGTCCTCGAATCAGCGATACGTTTACGGATTGACGACCAACGATTCTGGAAAAATTGTCCTGAGTAAAATGAATATGGACAATGGATCTGTTGGGCTATTTAATTAAATAGCTAATTTATCGACCGCCGAATAATTTCTCAAGCAAAGTCGGCTCGGGTTTTCCTGGGATATTTGAGTTGTTGCTCTGTTGCCGATTCGAGCTGGATTCTGATGTCGCGGTAGCTTTGCTCGGGTCTGGACTGATCTGTTCTGCAAAGATAAGAAGTCGTTTCTCTGCGGTTCCTAAAGGCACGCAACTTACAAGTGTTAGCATTGGTTTATCCGTGTTAATCTGAACTTTTGAAACTTCGGTCGGCATAACAACTTCTGTTGATGTTATTTTATAAGTGTAGCGTTTCCCGTTGTAATTCATGTAGATAATGTCGCCCTTGACCAACTTTTCATTCTGAGCAAAGACGAATTTATAATCGCCACCAGCAAAAGCATCGTTACTGGAGTGGGCTGCAAATACGGCATTTCCGACTTCGCCTGGCACGGCACTGGCGCCAGGAATTGAAAAGTGAGCTACTCCCTTCTCCATGGCTTTTGATTGCGATTTTGTGTCGCTGGCGGCGCCGTAAATAACTGGTGCGTCAACGTTAATCTTTGGGATGATAATCCTAGGTTCAGGTCCGACGGTTACGTCGGTGGAGGCATCAACGATGATGTTTTGCGGGTTAATTGCGCCAGGAGTTGTGTAGGCCGCGACTGCACCGAAAATAATGCGGTTATATTGCAAAAACATGAAGACTAATAGCACTGATAATCCAGCAATCGCCGGAACAAAATGTCGAGATTTTTTCACCTTATTAGCGGAGTTGCGAACCTTTTGCTGAATTTGACTGCGGAGTTCTTTTATGGCTGCTTTTTGTGGGTCCAGAGGCTCGTCTGCGCTGACTACCGGCGTGATATTCTGATTTTCTTTCGTCAATCGAGAAATTTCACGGTTTTTTGCCGCGATGTCGCCAGCATAGTAACGCTCGTAATACATCTGATAATATTTCTGCCAAGCACTGTGGTATTGCTTCCATTGGTCGGCTGAAACTTGAGTGTGGACGGCTGAATTTTGAGTTTGAGTGGTTTGGTTTGCGGGAGAGGAATTGCTAATTTGCGGCTTTGGCTGAATCTGGGTTTGGGCAATTGGCGTCGTCCGCATAGCGTGATTAGCAGAGTCTTTTTTCAGCTCTGGCTGTGGCGTTGTTGGAATTTGCTGAGGTTTGGCTATTTGTGCCTTGAGCTGTTCTGATCGGACTTCGGGTTTTGATTGCAATTGAGCAGAAAATGGTTGCGCCTGAGGTTTTTCTGGTGCTGGATTCTGTCCTTCTGATCTGGAATAAATAGCGTCAAGTTGCCCACGAATAACATCAGCAGCGGCATTTCGCGAGGCTGCTGAGTCGCGAGTTGGCGGCGTGAGAGATCGGCGCTGATCTGGTACCGGCATGCCCACTCGACCGTTTGATTGATCATCCGTCGGATACATAACTTCT